>JAJYZY010000078.1 GCA_021799715.1 Planctomycetota bacterium
GGCATTTACGCCGCCGATTTCGCTGGCTGCCCGGAAAAATCAACGGTGTAAATGCCGTCGCTGATAGAATGGTCGGTGTTAGAAATCCGCACTGCTGGGGGCCGCCCGGATTTATTGCCACGCCCAGTTCCCAAAACACGTGCCGCTCGGCTGGCTGAATTGTCGGCTTGGCGGCATAATGCCACGCATGGAATTTCCGCTTTGGCTGATGGCCGTGTTTTTATTTCTGCTGGGATGCTGCGTGGGCAGTTTCCTGAATGTTGTCATCTGGCGTTTGCCGGCGCGTGGTACGCCGGTGACATTTAATAATCATACCGCTCCGCTTACATTAAGCTGGCCGCCATCGCACTGTCCGCTGTGCCAACAGGGAATCGCCTGGTATCGCAATATTCCGGTGCTGGGCTGGCTGATGTTGCGGGGAAGATGCCACACCTGCCAGGCTCCCATTTCCGCCCGCTACCCTTTGGTGGAACTCGGCACGGGATTCATATATTTGTCACTGTATCTCGGTTTCTTTTACGCAAATTGGAACCACGGTGCCGAACCGGGCATTCTCGGTGGGGCGGTGCCCATGATTCTCTATCTGGTTTTTGTCTCCTGTCTTCTGGCAGCTTCCGCCATTGATGCCGATTTTTTTATTATTCCACTGAATATACCCTATCTGATTATGGGGGTTTCGCTGGCTTCGTGCATATTTGGCTCGCCAAAAATGTTGCCATCCGTCACGCCCGAATCCTTCTGGGGAAAACTTGCCATTGGAGGCACGCTTGGCCTGGTCTTTTCCAACGTGTTGCTTTATCTGCAAATTCTGCCGCGCAGTTTTTCCACACCGCAGGATCACAGTTCCGTGCCTGAATCCGCGCCGCTGCCTCTGATTCCGCCGCCCACGCTCAAAAAATCCTGGCCGCAAATGACCGCCGGTTTTATCATCGCCGCAAGTGTGCCTCTGGCATGGATTTTATGTTCCGCCAAAGTCGCCGCATTGGTTACGATGCTGGCGGGAATATTGATTTTTCTGGTCGGCGTGCTTCCGCGTCCGATGGGAGCGCCGGACGATTCACAGGAGGTGCTCGATGAATCCGCCGATGTAAATGTCCGCCGGGAAATGCGCAAGGAAATTCTATTTCTTCTGCCGCCGATTGGCCTGGCCATTTTAATCGCGATTCTTCCTGTTTCATTTCCGGCCTGGCCGTGGTTGGCCCGGCTATTGGGCGTTCTGCTGGGATTGCTGGTGGGTGGCGGCATGATTTGGGCAATAAGAATCCTTGGCTCATTGATCGTGGGCCGCGTGGCGATGGGAGCTGCCGACGCGCCTCTTATGGCGGCGATTGGCGCGGTTGTCGGCGCGCCGGCGGTGATTGTGGCATTTTTTCTTGCGCCAATTTTAGGGCTGCTCTGGGCGGTTGTTCTTAAATTTCAGGGCAAGCCCAATGTTTTGCCCTACGGCCCATGGTTGAGCATGGCGGCAATTCTGACTTTGTTTATCGGCCAACCCGTTATCCACTGGTACGCCGGAGAGTTGTCGCCAACGCTGCCACCGCGGCATCAATCCACGATGATCTGGCCAGGCGAGCCGGTAAAGCCGCCCGCCGCAGCCAACGCCAAGCCATGAAACAAGAGCCAAACCAGGGCAAAAGCGGGCGTGCCGATTTTCTTCGTTCCGCGGTTTTAATGACGCAAGGTTTGCCGGCATAAAGCGGAGAGTGATATCGTTTCATCGGATATTCCAGCCGGTCGTTGCGGCTGAGTCCAAGAGTATCGTACCGGGTGTCGGTCGTATTCCAATATCCCGATGGGTGCTTAGGTTTCTGAATTGGCGTATTCCCTTGACGGCGGCGCAGATTACAACGGCGGAGCTGACAACGGTCTGGCCAGATTACCGGGCGGAGTATAGAATACGTGCATGAAAGTCAGCCTGTTTGTCACATGTCTTACGGATCTATTCGCGCCTGATGTGGGCTTGGCGGTGGTTAAAACGCTGGAGTATTTTGGGTGCACCGTTGATTTCCCAACGGCCCAAACCTGCTGCGGACAGCCCGCTTTTAACAATGGCTACCCCGCGGAAGCCCGTGCCTTGGCGATCAAAATGATTGATGTATTTCATGATGCCGATTACATCGTCACGCCATCGGGGTCGTGTTGCGCTATGATACGGGACCATTATATTGAATTATTCCATGATGATCCCGATCAGAGAAAACTCGCGGAAGATTTCGTCGCGCGGTGTTATGAATATGTGGAATTTCTGACCAAGATTCTTAAAGTTGATTTATCGAAGTTATCGTTGCCGAGCGATGAGAGTTTCACGTATCACTTTACCTGCCACTTGCGTGGATTGGGAGCCACGGGCGAACCGGCGATACGGTTGCTTAAACAATTGGGAGGGGTGCGATTTTCCGAATTGGAAAAGGCTGAACAGTGCTGCGGGTTTGGGGGCACGTTTGCCGTTAAATATTCCGACATCAGCGGTGCCATGGTGCGTGACAAGGTGCAATGCGGAGTCAAAACCGGGGCACAGACGATGATTGTCAATGATGGCGGATGTGCCATGAATATCGGCGGCGCGGGCCACCGCATGGGTGCCGGCTTCCGAGTGCGGCATATTGCGCAAATCATCGCGGCTGCCGTGGACAATGCCGCGGGGGCAAAAGTTTCATGAACAGCACACTTCAGTCGCCGTCAAACCCGAAACGCCGCATGTCTTTACCGGTGTTTCATCCCGATTTTATCAATGAGGCCCATGCCGCGGCAACGGATGCGGCTTTGCATTCGGCGTTGGATAATTCCGTTACGAAAAAAGATTATGGTCGCCGCGGCAGCCTGGCGGAATTGCCCAATGCCGACGGCCTGCGGCAATTAGCCGGGTCCATTAAAGCTCATACACTGGATCATCTGGATTATTATTTGGAACTGCTGGAACGCAACATCATCAAGCATGGCGGGAAGGTCTATTTCGCCGCCACCCGGGAGCAGGCCAACGACCTGATTGTGGATATCGCCAGGCGAACCGGCAGCAAGCTGGTGGTAAAAAGCAAAAGCATGGTGAGCGAAGAAACGGAGTTGAACGAAGCCCTTACCGCGGCCGGCATTGAACCGCTGGAAACAGATCTGGGTGAATTTATATTACAGGTCGATAACGATCATCCCACGCATATCGTCATGCCGGTGATTCATAAAAATGCCGCCGAGATCGGACGTGTTTTTGAGCGCTATTTCAAAACTCCCTTTACGGACAATCCGCAGGAACTAGCGGAAATGGCGCGGGTGTATTTGCGCAATCGCTTTAATCAGGCGGATATGGGCATCAGCGGCGTGAACTTTGCCGTTGCTGAAACCGGATCAATCGTGTTGTGCACCAATGAAGGCAATGGGCGAATGTGTACCACGCGGCCCCGGATTCACGTTGCGCTGATGGGCATGGAAAAGGTCATTCCTTCGCTGGATGATCTTCCGGTATTTTTGAAGCTGCTGGCGCGCTCGGCGTCGGGACAGGCGTTAACGCAGTATACCAATATCATCACGGGGCCGCGGCGGCCCGGTGAGCATGATGGACCGGAAGAATTTCATCTCATTGTCATGGATAATGGCCGTGCGAAGATTTTAGCCGGTGAATACCGTGACACACTGCGTTGCATTCGTTGTGGTGCCTGCCTCAATGCGTGTCCGATTTACCGCAAAGTGGGCGGGCGGACCTACGGGAGTGTGTATCCCGGACCCATCGGCGCACTATTAACGCCCTTGTTCAACGGCTTGGAGAATCATAAGCATTTGCCGCATGCATCAAGCTTATGCGGAGCCTGTTTTGAGGCTTGCCCGGTAAAAATTAATATTCCTGAGTTTCTTATCAAATTGAAACGCGATCAGGTGAATCAGGGAATTACCAGCACCCCGGAGAGGCTGATTTTTAAGCTATGGTCCTGGGGGTTACGGCATGGCTGGAGTTACCGACTGGGGCAGGCGGCCCAGCGACTGATATTGAGAAGTATTGGAAATAAAGATGGATGGATTAAAAGATTGCCTCCTCCGGCGCAAGGGTGGACCGCCCATAGAGATTTTCCCATGCCTGCCCAGCATGATTTTCGCCATGCCTACAAGCAGTATCGCGCCGGTGTGCAACGCGGAAAGTAGCTGGTGGTGCCTGCGGCAAAGAAAGTGATTACATCATGGCGATAAATTCCCAAGATCATACAGTTGGCGATTCGGCTGCCCGCATGGAGTTTTTAACCGCATTGCGCCATGCCCTGGGCCACAGCGCTCAAGGCGCGGCTCCGGCACCGCTTGCGCGTCCGGAAATTCAGGAAAAATTGCTGCGCCAGGTTCCCGCGGGTGACCCGCATCGTGTGGAGCGCTGGATGCAGCAGGCCCGTGCCAATGGCATGACGGTTGTGCGAACCAATACAGATGGAATTCAGGCTGCTATTGATGGGCTTCTCATCGGACGGGCTGTAAAATCCATCATGCTGAACTTTGCGGATTTGCCGGAAGATGTTATTGCGGGGCACTTGCAGTCCCAGGGATACCAGATTCATCTTTGGACTGATCCAGACTGCGAAAAACTGGTATTTCAATGTGATGCGGGCATCACGGATTGCCGCTACGGACTGGCGGACACCGGAGCTCTGATGGTATGGAGTGATCCGGGCTTTGGAAGATCCACTACCTTGACGATTCCACTGCATATTGTCCTGGTGCCGGCGGTGCGGATTGTCGCCGATATGATCGATGCCCTGCCGCACGTGCTGCGCGATACCGGCGGGCGAATGGCATCGAATGTGGTGGTTATCAATGGACCGAGCAAGACCGCGGATATTGAAATGAATCTGGTAACCGGGGTGCATGGGCCAAAATATCTATGCGCTATTGTCATTGATTAATCGGCGGCATGGCGGCGGGTTATGCGGAAATTCAACAGCGCTTGCCGGAAAAGCGCCAACGCTTAGGATATACGCATTGAATTGGGCCGCGGGAGGTTTTTTTGCGGCAAAACAACGATGTTTCCGGAGGAAAAAATATGGATCGCACCCTGATTATTCTAAAACCCGATTCCGTGCAGCGCGGGTTGATCGGAGCCATTCTTAAGCGTTTTGAACAAAAAGGCTTGAAAATAGTGGGAATGAAGCTTGCTCGAATTTCTCCGGCTCTCGCTCATGAGCATTACGCCATGCACAAAGGTAAACCATTTTATGATTCGCTGGTGGCGTTTATGACCAGCGGACCGGTGGTGTTGCTGGTGCTGGAAGGCAATAATATCATTGATGTCAGCCGCAAGATGATGGGGGCCACTTTTGGTTTTAAAGCTGAACCCGGTACCATTCGCGGAGACTTTGGCGTATCCAGCGCGTTTAATTTAATTCACGGCAGCGATTCACCGGAAACCGCCAAAGCGGAGGTCGCGAGATTTTTCAAACCCGATGAATTACTGGAATTTAATCGGACGATCGAACCGTGGGTTTACGATTTATCCAGTGGGAATCCGCAATAACTTCCGCGCCTGAATATCGCGGGGCAAATGGAGCATGCTATGATCATTAAAAGCAGTGATGTGGTGCCGGCTAAACCTGTGACGATGGCCGGAGCCAATCGTGTAACCATGCGCATGCTTCTTGGGCCGCAGGAACAGTGCCCGACTTTTGCCATGCGCAAATTTACCGTTGAACCCGGCGGCTACACACCGCATCATCACCACGATTATGAACATGAAGTGCTGATTCTGGCGGGCCGGGGTGAAGCATTGACGCCCGAAGGCACCAAGCCGTTGAAACCCGGTGATGTGGTTTATGTTCCGGCCAATGAGATGCATCAGTTTCGTAATTCCGGCGCGGACAATTTCGAGTTTATTTGTCTGGTTCCCGCCCGGGTTCATGCCCCCTGCGCGGGTTGATTGCGCCCGCCGGAGCGTGTCTGATGGATATTTCCGTGCCCCAAAACGCCGCCATGACGCCCGGAGCGGTGGCTCGCGTTGAGGTTGCCGGCCACACGCTGGAGTTATTTAACCAAACCCACCTTCTCTTTGAGGCGATGCTCGCGGATATTTCGACGGCAAAAAAGCGCGTCTGGCTTGAAACATATATTTATGCCGATGATAAGGCTTCCCAGGCGATTGCGGATGCCATGAAAAAATGCGCCCAAAACGGTGTTGATGTGCGCTTGCTTTATGACGCCCTGGGCAGTCAGTACACCGATCCCGAAATATTCACGAAATTGGCCGCGGCCGGCGCACAGGTGCACGCCTATCACCGCATTAAGGAAGCATTGCGGTCCATTTCGGCGTTCATCATTCTCAATCGGCGCGATCATCGCAAACTGCTGGTTGTTGATGATCGATGCGCCTATTTTGGCGGCATGAATATCCACGATCACGGCCACCTTTTTCGGGCTGCCCCGGGGGATGCGACCGTCGATCCAGCGGCGGCGTGGCGGGATTTGCATATTCGTATGACCGGACCTCAACAAGGCGAAGTTGCCGACAGCTTTGAACGATCCTGGATGCACGCCAAAGGGCGGAAAATGAAGCGTCGTCCCCGCGCGTACCGCCGCGTCACGTTGCGCCAGGCTGATGAATCCATCCACTTTTTTGATACCGGACCGGGGCTGAACTTCAGCCGGGCACCGCGCGTATTTCGCCGGTTGTTGCGCGCCGGCAACCATAGTGTGATTATTGCCATGGCCTACTTTATTCCCGTCGGCCGCGTCATGGGGGAGATCATACGCGCGCGTCGCCGCAGTGTGCATGTCCATGTGCTGGTTCCGAGTATGACCGACGTTCCGGTGGCTCAATATGGAGCGTGGTATCTATACCGTAAACTTCTGCGACTGGGCATACGCCTATACGAACGCAAGAATCGTGTCATGCACACCAAGGCGATGGTCATAGACCGGCAATGGACGATTGTTGGATCGGCCAATATGGATCCGCGCAGTCTGTACATCAACCTGGAATTCATGGCGGTGGTGCGTTCCAAAGCGTTTGCCCAAGCCGTCATTCGCATGACCCGTAATGAAATGCGCCGCAGCCGCCGGGTGCGTTTTTCTGATTGCGAGAAAAGAACACTCAAGCAGCGATTTCTAAGCACGCTGGCGTATTCTTTTCGCTGGTGGCTGTGAAAAAAAAACGGGCGCGGGATCAACCCGCGCCCGATAATGAGTGTTGTCCGTCAAAAAGTGGAAATCAGCTTTCCAGACCGCCGCGGTATTTCTTGGCCGGTCGTTCGGTTTCGGACGACTCGCGTTCTTCGCCCCATTGAGCGCGTTTGAGGGAAAGCCCGATTTTACGGTCTTCAATATCCACACGGAGGATTTTGACTTCCAGTTCATCATCCAGCTTGACCATGTCCTGCGGATTTTCAACCTTGTTATCGGAAAGTTCGCTGATGTGCAGCAGACCTTCCAATCCTGGCTCAAGTTCCACAAACACCCCAAAGTTGGTGATTTTGGTGACTTTACCCTTGACGATCATGCCGGGGTGATAATTCGTGGGTATGGCGTGCAGCCATGGATCTTCCGCCAGTTGTTTCACGCCGAGAGCCACGCGGTTCTTTTCCTGATCAACACTGAGGACAACGCACTGAATGGCGTCGCCTTTCTTGATCATTTCACTGGGATGGACAATTTTCTTGGTCCAGCTCATATCGCTAACGTGCAGCAGGCCGTCAATGCCTTCTTCAATTTCAATAAAGGCTCCGTAGTTGGCGAGGTTGCGAACCTTGCCGACAACCACCGTGCCCGGAGGATATTTCTCGGCCAGCACCGTCCAGGGATTGGCTTCGGTTTGTTTCACGCCGAGGCTGATTTCCTGTTTGCCCTTATTGACTTCCAGTACCACCACGTCAACTTCTTCACCCACGGAGAGCATTTCGCCGGGGTGGTTGATGCGCTTGGTCCAGCTCATTTCTGAAATATGCACAAGGCCTTCCACGCCTTCTTCCAGTTTCACAAATGCGCCATAGCTCATAATGTTGGTGACCTGGCCCTTGATGCGTGTGCCAATCGGGTACTTCTCATCAACATGTTCCCATGGCGAAGCGTGCTTCTGCTTGAGGCCCAGGGCGATTTTTTCTTTTTCACGGTCTACGTTCAGAACCGCTACTTCAATTTCCTCATCCAGTTTGACCATATCGGATGGGTGATTGATCCGGCCCCAACTCATATCCGTAATGTGCAGCAGCCCATCGACCCCGCCCAAGTCAACAAATGCGCCGAAGTCGGCGATATTTTTAACCGTGCCCTTGCGCACCTGTCCAACGACAATTTCATCAAAGAGTTTCTGTTTGGCTTCCGTGCGATGGCGTTCCATGAGTTTGCGCCGGCTGATGACGATGTTGCGGCGTTCAAGATCAATTTTGAGTATTTCGGCATCGATGATTTTGTTGATGAATTCGCCGATGTCCGCCGGACGACGGATATCCACCTGCGAAGCGGGGAGGAACACGGGCACGCCGATATCCACCAGCAGTCCGCCCTTGATTTTACGGGTAACCTTGCCGCTGACCGGATCGCCCTCTTTTTTCGTGGTAACGATTGTTTCCCAGCCGATAATCCGGTCCGCCTTGCGCTTGGAAATCTGCACCAGGCCGTTCTCGGATTCCACCTGCTCCAGCAGGACGGTAATTTCATCTCCCACTTCCACGGATGCCGGGTCATCAAATTCGCGCATCAGCGAAAGCACGCCTTCGCTTTTGAGGCCGATTTCCAGTACAACATCATCGCCGCGGATATTGACGACTTTACCTTTAAGCATGGAGCCATTTGTGAAGCTGTTGCCGCTTTTTTCCAGCAACCCGCCGATTTGAGCATCATCAATATTCTCAAATTTGCTCTGGATTTCAACGGATGCGGCCTGATCATCAAGGCCTAATTCTTTAAGCAGTGCGAAATTTACCATAAACGACTTGGAACCTTTCCCCGTTGCGGCCGCGATTGAAGTTTATAAACGGCGGACATGACGGGCGAAAAAGACCGGCCCAGACTTTACTTAATCAGCTACACCGCCGATCAAATCCCGGGCTGAAGCCTTGCCGGGTTTATCCGATGCCTCGAAACTGTCTGATGTGGACAATTCCTCCGACTTTGGATAGACCCGATAGTATACACGCTGCCATAAATATTTCAAATTGCGGAAAGTGCGATCAAAATTGGGATTATATCGCTGTAATGGTTTTACCGAGGGTGAATGGCATTTTCTTCGTGCAGTCCGTCTGACAGGCGAAGCCCGGCCAACCGGCGATGGCGGGGTTGACCTGTTCGATAATGGGACTGGTCTCCCGCGGCTTGAGGTCGAATTGGGCGGCGAGTTTGAGGCAGTGCTCGCGCGTGGGTTGGCGGCCCTCTCCGAGGATCGTGGCCGTATGTTCACCGCCAGGGCCGGGGCAGTAAGTCAGATCGTAGGCGAGGGCCAGCGACCATTCGCCGGCCTGATCATCGAGAACAAAGGAGAAGTTCTTGGCATGATCGTCACGATTGTGGGCGGCGAACACCATCAACCGAAACAGCCGCAGCAGGTCGGGATGTTTGCGCGTCAGGCTCCGCGTGACCTTGAATAGATCGGCGTAGTCGGTTGGGGGAATGCGGAGGTTGCTGTGGATCAGGTTGGCAAAAGTGTGCCTATGGACGCGACGATTCGCTCCCGTTCGGTCGAACCGCCGCACCGAGAACTACCGATGCACGTCACGGCCATGCGTGATCGCAAATCGGCGCGGGGGCGGCTTATTGATCCCGGCGGCCCGCGCCGTCAGGCTGTATCCGTATCCGATCGACCCGGCGCATCGGGCATAGGTTCGCGCGGCGAACTTGACGATCCATACTTCGTAACCCGTCGGTAGATCGTCGGCACCGGAGATAACGTTTTCGCCTTGAATACCGACCAGCGCCATGGAGCGTGCGCCGGCGGGCGAGCGGAGTCGCTGCCTTGCTGCGGGCAGGGACTCTCTTAACAAAGCCCATTTTGCGCCCAGTCGAAAGTGAGTGCCTCAAGGTTCCGTTCCTCACGTGGGTACTTCGTTAAACCCGAAGAGCCTTGAATTCGTGTATATACTATTTGATATAGATGAGTATATGTTCTTATGTAATGGAGTGCCGTATATCCACCTTGGCTTCCGAATCCCAGCTCTTTGGCTTTTACCCTCCCGTGAACTGTGCGTGCAATGCTCGCACGGGAACAGCGCCTCTGAAGCCGTGTTATTGCCCATTTGATAATTCGATCAGTCTTGGCGCTATACCACCCGTATGGCCGCCCGTCTGACTGAAAAGTCGTTCCGCCATTGCGGTTCAAAATTTATTCACAAGATGGCCAACGGGGGATATCGGTGGCCGTGCTGACATGGATTGAGCCGGGTACATGCCTGCTGAAAAGTTGGGGACTTTTGGCCACGGTTAAGCCTTCATTTCCAGCCGACAACCGGTTATGCCCCAATCGCCCGATTTTGTTGTGGTGCTGTTTAACCGTTGCCGTGATGACGCCCCAAGACTAATGCACCGGACTTAGAAAAAATGTTTTAATGCTTAGGGCAAAGATTCCTCTGGCCTGAAACCCGGTAA
>JAJYZY010000079.1 GCA_021799715.1 Planctomycetota bacterium
AAAAACAAAAATCAAGGACAAAAACATAATTCTCACACAATATTAGTGGCTACACGTAAGTGCGAAAAACACACATAAGCCATTGTAAATAATAGAGATATGTAAAAATGGCCTTGGAACATCCGTTTGAGAAACGCTCTAATCGCCCGAATGGAGCCTTTATGGAAGAAACCTGCTTCGAGCAAAAACTTAGTTTGCGCGTTATTGGCTGGTCGCGGAGTCGCGAAAACCCGATGTTTCCGCCTGGCCCTATGAAACCACGCTGTCAAACGTGCCGTCGGCCGTGCGTGTCGTAATTTTTTGACCCAATTGCGCCTGCGAAGCGGCTTTTATCACGCCTCCGCGGACATCCGTGGTGATGGTAAAGCCGCGTTGCAGCACCTGCATCGGCCCGGCAAGTTCCAACTGTTTTTCCAAATCCGCCAGGCGCTGCCTGGTCATTTGCCGCTGATGCCCCATCGCGGACAGCAATTGCGCATGCAATGCCGACAATCCCACTTGATATTCGGTACAAAGTCCCTGCGGGCCATGCTGCCCGAGGCGGGTGGCATTTTCCGCCAATTGGATTTGGGCAACGCGGAGGCGTTCCGCGGCGTTCCGTCGCAGGCTCTGCGTTCCATTTTCCAGCCGCCGCCAGCCCTGCGCCACGGCATGTCGTGGTTCAATTCCCGCAACCTGCCGCTCCGCAGATTCCGTTTTTTTCCATGCACTTCGCACAACTCGGCCAATTGTTTCCGTCAGTTCCGCCTGCCGACGCGAGATTGTGTGTGCGGCATCGCGGCAGCGCAGGGTTAATTCCCGCCCCAGTGCATCGGCACGCCCGGCGATCCGCTGCTGGAGTACCGCTTTTTCCGCAATGATCATTGCCGCCGCGCCGGTCGGCGTTGGGCCACGCAAATCAGCGACGAGATCGGCGATGGTCACATCCGGTTCGTGACCAATACCGGTGGCCACCGGTATGGTACTGCGCACAATGGCCCGCGCTACAACCTCCTCATTAAACGCCCATAAATCCTCCAAAGACCCGCCGCCCCGCACCAGCATCACGACATCCACACCGCCAATCGCGGCGGCGTGCGCGTTGACCAGATCAATGGCCCGGGCAATTTCCGCGGCCGCCGAGGCCCCCTGCACCGGAACCGGGAACAGCATAATATGAATATTGGCAAAGCGCCGGCGTGCGGTGGTCACCACATCATGAAACACATCACCCGTCGGACTGGTGATGACAACAACACGCAGGGGTACCGCCGGAATGGGCCGCTTGCGGGCCGGATCAAACAGCCCCTCGGCGCGCAGTTTGTCACACAATTGCCGGAACGCCAACTCCAGTTCACCCGCCCCCTGCGGAATCATGGAATGAACGTATAACTGCAATCGCCCCTGTGCTTCGTAAAGTTTTACTTCTCCCTCCGCAATGACCGCCAGACCATCAGCGGCGGTGAAGCGCAGCTTTTCCAGGTCGTTACGCCACATCATGCAGGGCAATTCCGATCGCTGATCTTTCAGTTTGAAAAAGGCGTGACCTTTGCTGTAGACATTGAAATTTGAAATTTCCCCGCGCACCCGCAACACTCCCGGCAACTGTGCCTGAAGCACACGGCCGATAAGCCCATTTACTTCGCTGACCGACTGCACTGGAATCGGCCCGGCTGCCGCGGCCGGACTTTTCCCGCGCGGGGGATGGACGTGTGCTGCCGGATTATCAGCCGCCGTTGCGGCATCAGGAGTTTTTACGCTTCCGTCAGCATCGGATTTTTGGATTACGGACACATTCCCAACCCCGGTGGGATGGGTGTCACCAGGCTGTGCCGCAGCTTGACGACGCTTTCCGGCTCCACCGCGATTACCGGGCGCATCCAGCGGCGCATCAAATAAAGACTGGTCAAATAATCCACCGCTCATTATCGGTAACTCCGTAACACGCACGCTTATCATACGCGATTTTCGCGGACTATCCGAACTCACGAATGCCGCCACGAGGTCAAAGCCGTACCCGCACGTCCCAGAAGAATTTTCGATCCGATTTGTTTTAACGTTTGGCTCCATCCGGTTCGATAGAAGTATTAACATTTTGGTTTTCCGCGGTTTTGACATATCACAGAACCGCAGTGACGAACGAGAGTTGAATAACTAAATCCGGCCGCGGGGCGGTTTGTTCATGATCCGGTGTTGTATATCCGGAGTGAAGAATTGTCCCGCCATATCCGCGGCCCTTTGGAGGTTTTCCCATGAGAGGTTGGAAGACAGTTTCCGGTGACGGCTTCGCGGTTGAAATTCCCAATGACTTCACCGCCGTGCTGCGTGATGACGGCCACCTGCTGATCCACGATCCGTCCGAGAGCATTCAAATGGAATTGCAAATGACCGCCGACAGCCATCAGGCAGAGGGATCTGATGGGCTCGGCGGACAAGATAACCAGCCGGTGGCACCAGTCAATCCGCGTCAGGCCCTGGCGCGGTTCAAACAGTGGCTGATGCGCTACAAAGCCATGCGGCTGACGGAATCACCCAAACAGGTTCTCGGCATGCATCATGTTACCTGCACGGCCCAGGGCGTTGACCGCAATGGAATGTTTTCAGGCCTGGTGCGGAAAGTCATGAAAGGTAAAGCGCTGACCGGCGCGCGATTCTGGGCCGTTTTCCACGGGCAGAATGTGGTCTTCGCATCCTGCCGGGGCACCTTTGAGGCCGTCAATTTTCTCAAGCCCATTGAAGATGGCATTATTTCAGCGGTGCGGGTGGGCGTGCGGGATACGCTGAAAAGTCCATTTATCCAGGCGGTGGTGGACCTGGCGAAAGACATAAGCCCGGCGGCGGCAGTGGCGCCGGTGGACGAGGAAACCATCAGTGTCGGCGGCATGCGGATTCGTGTTTCGCCGCTGCATCACACTTTTACTGAACGCCCCGATCAACTGGCGGAAAACGTCAAGCGTTTTTTTGATGAACTGCTGGTGCAGGACTCGGAACCGAATAATCCGCAGGGCGAAGATCCATGGTCACTGGTGCGCAGCGACATATTCCCTGTTCTTTTGCCGCGGACGCTGGCCGCCAAACTGCCGGCCACGATCATGCTTGAGGAATGGATCAATGATCTGATTATCTGTTATCAGGTCAAATCACGAACGACGCTGGTAAGCATGGAAGATTGCCGGCTTTGGGGTGTGGATCAGGAAACCCTGCACGAACATGCCATCGGCAATCTGCTTCGCGATACGCGTGAACTTAATATGACCGGCGGTCGGTGCGATAATTATACGCTCTTCAGTTTTCCGGTGGATCACCCCCGCAACGCAGCACGCATGATGCTGCCACTGGTGCAAAATCATCTGCGGCCCCATCTGGGAAAGAATTTCTACATGGCCGCGCCGGACCGCGACGTGCTGCTGGCTTTTTCCTGTGATGATGAAGAAACGCTTAAATGGTTCCGGCATCAGGTGGAATTGCGTTATACAAAGTCCGCCAACCCTTTAAGCGACAAATTGTTTCTTATTACGCCCGACGGCGTCGTTGGGGATACTTATGGTTCTAAACAGGAGGATCATCAAGAGTAACAACCATCGGCAGCCAACCGTAGAGTAACAACAACGGAAGGCTCCCTCCCCATGACACCGGCGGATTGTTGGAAGAAGGCCCAACATTACCGCCGGTGTCGCTTTATGCGCCCGGAACTCAAAACGATGTTTGGACAAATACGCCATGAGTTTGCCGCTGCACAGAAAATATGAGCGGTAATGGTGCTGGCGCGATCAGGCAAGCGGATGAGAACACAAATCAATTGCATTCATACCGTCGACGGTGTTATGGCCTGGAAGGAGAAGCGCATCGTGCAGACGAAGTTGTATCAGGGGTCTTCCACCGGCGGATGGAAAAAATCGGTCCGTTGTTGCATTGCGATCCATTCCATATCCGGGATCGGTTTAAAATCGCAGATTCAACAACGAAGGGGCGTGTCAGGACGTTGGCCGCAATGTGGACATATCGATCACAAAGCGATACCGGACATCATTTTTCACCAGACGTTCAAAGGCTTTGTTGACATCTTGAATTGCAATGACTTCCACATCACTGACAATTTGGTGCTTGGCACAAAAATCAAACATCTCCTGCGTTTCAGCCATGCCGCCGATGGCCGAGCCGGCGATGCGGCGCCGGCCATGAATGACGTTGCGTCCCGCCAGCGGCGGCTCGAGGGCGGTTAAGGCACCTACGAGAACCATGGTGCCATCCAACTTCAGCAATCCGGCATACGGATTAAGGTCATGGCCATTGGGGATGGTATTGAGCAGAAAATGAAAACTTCCGGCATGGCGGGCCATGGCGGCTGGGTCGCGGGAGATCAGGACTTCATCGGCACCAAGCCGCATGGCATCCTGGGCTTTATTCGGTGAGGTGGTAATCATCACGACATGCGCTCCGAACGCTTTGGCAAATTTTACGCCCATGTGTCCCAGACCGCCCAATCCAATGACGCCCACTTTCTGTCCTCTGCCAACTTTCCAATGCCGCAGCGGCGAATAGGTGGTAATGCCGGCACAAAGCAGCGGTGCGGCACCTTTCAGATCAAGTGCGGGCGACACTTTAACCACAAAGCGTTCCTCCACAACAATTTGATCAGAATAACCGCCGTAGGTCATCTCACCGGAATCGCGTTGTTTAGAATTGTAAGTCCATACGGCACCCTTTTCGCAATATTGCTCAAGATCAGCCTGGCAGGCCGCACATTGCCGACAGGAATCCACCATGCAACCAACTCCGGCAAAATCGCCGACTTTGAATTTTGTCACCTGTCCACCGATGGCCTTTACGCGGCCAAGAATTTCATGGCCGGGAACCATGGGGTAAGTTGAGCCACCCCAGTCATTGCGACATTGGTGGAGGTCCGTATGACAGATGCCGCAATAAAGTATCTCAATATGCACATCCTTAGGTCCAGGCGCTCTGCGGGAAAATGCAAATGGGGCCAGGGGAGACGTTGCGCTTTTCACAGCATAACCATGAGTTTGAAGCATAAAGCAGGTCCTTTCAAAAGGCGGTCAGTCCGGTGGAATTTTAACCGAACCGGACGAGGATTGTAGTGCGGTTTACCGTGGATTATCAAGCGGCACACGCACACAGGTTTTTACCTGTCTCCCATTCTGCTGTCATTCTGCATGGAGTCTTTCCGAGTGAGGGCCGGAATTGCAAAGGCTTTGAAATGGCCCGCGCTCGACAGGGGATCATGCCGGTTTTGGTTCATGCGTCCGCGAGAATCGGCAACCAAGCAGATGCGGCATGGCAGGCCCAGCCAGTAGGGCGGCGTGCATATTGCCCCCCCCCCTGCGGCGCGGCTCCGGGAAATACCATCCCACCGAGGTAAGTCAACGTCGCCGCTGTAACCCGGCGATTACTCCGACATGCTCCTGAGTGCTGTAATGGGCGGAAGGCGAAAAACATGATGATTTGTTTGCAGGAAAGTTGTCATTTATTTACCGCGCTATTTTCTTGCAATTTGTGGCCTATTATTTATACTCCATGCCGGAAATGAGGATTCTGCATGAGTATGTACGCGAAATGCCACATTTGTGCGGTCATTCTGGCCACATTGATTTTTCCGATGGTGGTTAAAGCGGCAACACACTACACGCCGCCCGCATCGCCGCATGCCGTGTTTAATTTCAATCCCGGTTGGAAATTTATCCGCCGCAATGTGCCCGGCGCACAAAGAGTTGGATTCAATGATTCAGCCTGGACCACCATATCCACACCGCACACATTTAATGATGTCGATTCGTATGATCACATCATCAGCCACAGCGGCGGCGACCGGCATGCGTGGGCGGGCATTGTCTGGTATCGCAAACATTTTCAGATTCCATCGCAATACGCCGAGGACAACGTCTTTCTGGAATTTGAAGGCATCCGCCAGGCGGCGGAGTTTTGGGTCAACGGCCACTACGCGGGGTTATTCCAAAATGGGGTCACCGCGTACGGTCTGGACATGACGCGATTCGTCAAATTTGGCGGTGCGGACAACGTGATCGCGGTAAAAGTGGACAACAGCCCCAACTACCGCCAGAAACCTTCAGAAGTAGCGTATGAATGGGAAGGCCGCGCGTTCAATCCTGATTACGGTGGATTGCATTCCGATGTGCGGATGATTATCACGGGCAAGATTTATCAAACGCTGCCGCTGTACGATCCGCTGAAAACCACGGGAATATATATTTATCCTTCGGATTTTTCCTTTGCGCAAAAAACCTGCGATGTGCATGTTGAATCACAGGTGCGTAATGATTCTGCGGCAAAACAGCGCATCGCGCTTTCAGCAGTCGTGGTCGGAGCGCATGGAAATATCCGCGCGAAATTCCGGGGCGGCAATATGGTTGTTCCCGCGGGTGCTACGGCCACAATAACCGCGGAAGGACTATTGACGCATGCGCGCTTCTGGAATGTGCAGGACCCATATCTTTACAGCGTGTACTGCATTCTCAAGACCGGTGGGAAGGTTGTGGATGTTCAGAAAATTACAACCGGCGTGCGCCAGGTTCAGTTCCGGGGCGGCGCGGGTACCGGCGGCGTTTACCTCAATGGTAAATTTATTTATTTGACCGGCTACGCGCAGCGGTCAGTGAATGACTGGGCGGGCCTGGGCCAGGCCTATCCGGATTGGATGCATGATTACAACGCGGCCCTGGTCCGCAGCACGCACGCCAATTACATCCGCTGGATGCATATCGCGCCGCAAATGGTCGATGTGCGAGCCTGCGACCGCTTCGGCATTGTGGAAATCTGCCCGGCGGGAGATAAAGAATATGATCCGGCCCTGCGCCGGGGCTTGCCGCGGAAAGTTGCGATTACACAATGGCGGCAACGCGTGGATGTCATGCGCGACACGATTATTTTATATCGCGATGATCCGAGCATTTTTTTCTGGGAAGGGGGAAATTCGGTCCTGACGCCCGCGCACATGCGGGAGATGGTGGCCTTGCGGAAACGCTGGGATCCGCACGGCATGCGGGCCATGGGGTATCGGGGCAACAGCGACAACGCCGCCAATCAGGCCCTGACACGAATCGCGGAATACTACGGCGTGATGATCGGACAGGACCCGCGCACGGATCGGGTTGTCAAACCGGGACAAATGTTCCGCGCCTACAGCGTGGGGCGCCGGAATCGCGCGCCGCTGATCGAATGCGAAGATTTTCGTGATGAGGCGGCGCGCCGATTCTGGGACAACTCTTCGCCGCCGTTCTTTGGTTTCAAACCCGGTCCACACGACGTTTACCACTGGAATTCGGAAACATTCTGCCTGGCTGCGGCGGTGCGTTATAACGCCTATTACATCAACCGCATCTCCAATCCGGACCCGATGCACTCAAAATGGTCGGGCTATGCTTCAATCTACTGGTCGGACTGCAATGCCGACGGCCGACAGGACAGCAGTGAAGTCTGTCGCGTGAGCGGCAAGGTGGACGCCGTGCGCCTGCCCAAGCAGGCGTATTATGTGTACCGCGTTATGCAGGACCCGCAACCGGCGATTCATATCATTGGCCACTGGACTTACCCAACGGGCACTGTTAAGACCATGTATGTGGCGGCCAAAGACTGCCAGGCTGTGCGTTTGCTGATCAATGGCAAAGTGATCGGGACGGCCCATCATCCGTGCAATTTCATTGATACTTTTGATCACCGGCACGACAATTGGGGAAACACCGGGTATATCTACGCATTTGCCCATGTAGCATTCCGGCCCGGTGTGATTCAGGCTCAGGGTTTATCAGACGGCAGGATTGTCGCGCAAGATGCCATTAAAACCGCCGGTCCGCCGCAGCGCGTGGCATTAACGGTATTCACCGCACCGGACGGATTGCGGGCGGACGGGTCGGACGTTACGTTCATTGATTTTGAAATTGTGGACGCGAACGGGGAACGTTGTCCGACCGCTGAAAAACGGGTCGATTTTAAAATCACGGGCCCCGCCGTGTGGCGCGGCGGTTATGACAGCGGCATTGTTGATTCCGTCGATAAGCGACATCTCGATGCCGAGTGCGGAGTAAACCGCGTCGCGATTCGTTCCACATTGCATTCCGGAGTTATTACTTTAACGGCCTCAAGTCCCGGCCTTGAACCGGCAGTGGTAAATATTCAATCTCGACCGGTCAAGATAAACGGCGGGCTGGAA
This sequence comes from Planctomycetota bacterium, assembly GCA_021799715.1. The sequence goes on from JAJYZY010000079.1 coordinate 8,165, forward strand.
ATGCGGATGCCGCCGCGATTATCGCTCATTCAGGCCGCGGAGATGGTTCAGAAATCACTGCGACACTGAAATGAACGCGACATGCGGCCAAACCCTGATGCCACCCCGCCGGCACGGAGCGCGTTTCGCAAAGGTTTATTAGAAATGGATTGCCGATGCCACCCATGAAAGTCCGGGTTATTCCGTTCCGCATTTTCGCAGCCACCGCCGGATGATACTGGCATCGTTGATCTGAAAGATCACGTTGAATGCGTAAAGCGTGTGCAAAATGTATATGGACATTTATTTAAACTTCGGTTGAAAAGGCGAACTCCATGCGTGATCAGCCGGCAGGTAATTATTGCCGGTGGCGCAACGATTATGAATTCCAAAAGAAAGGATATCTTCATGAACAATCGATCCGGACGTAACAAGGTTTGCGTGGCATCACTTCTGACTTTCGTACTGGCATCCGCGGCGCTGGAGGCAGGCGCGGTGTGTCAAGGTGCCGCGATATCCGGACCGCCGGCATCCGCGGGAGCGCGTATCTCGGGACGCATTGACATGAAGCCGACCGGTCCGGCAGTTCCACGCATGTTCATGGGATATTCCATCGAATGGGGCTTGATCGGCCGCATGGTCAGGAAACAGCACGGCCGGTTTGCCACCATCACCCGGTCAATCAGGGAACTGGAGGAATTTACCGGTCCGATGTTGTTGCGCATCGGCGGTGATTCCGAGAATGAAGCGGCATTCGACCTGCCCGCCGTCCACCCCCGACCTAAATTTGTGTCCATTGACATTCGTGTTAAGACCCTGCGACGTATGCGGGAGCTGGCGCAACGAACGGGCTGCCGGTACGTGCTGGGATTAAATTTGTCGGTAAACAACCCGGCGCTGGCGGTGCAGTTGGTCAAGGCGGCGGAAAAATACATCGGTCGGCGGCACATTGCCGATTTTGAAATCGGCAATGAACCCAATCTGCTGGGCGGTTTGGGGCACCGAACGTGGTGGGCGCACAACAACTATCAGATGTATATGCGGCGGTGGACACGCTATTACCGTGCCATTGCGCCCTATCTGGGAAACACGATCAAAATTGAAGGCCCGGCATTTTCCGGTGAGGGATGGTTCAATCATCTGCCGAGCTATCTGCGCACGGAACACTCACGATTGGGCATCGTATCGTTGCACCAATATCCGATGGGATCGTGGATTAAAAACCCGCATTCGTTGAAGTTTGCCAGCATTGCCCATTTGCTCGGCCCCAGAGCCAGTTGCAACCTCTTCAGCGATGAGATGCGTCGAATTGTGAAGCTGGCAGCGCCTTATCACTTGCCGGTCCGTTTTGGTGAGATGAATTCCGTCTCCGGCGGGGGAACCGCGGGAGTCAGCAATACGTTTGCATCCACGCTCTGGGCGGCCAATACGCTCCTGGGCATCGCCGGCGCGGGCGGGGCGGGCGTTAATCTGCACATGTCCCAGGGTGTGGATCGATTCCCGGGTTGGTACGGTCCGTTGCGCATCGGGCCGCATGGGCACCTGCGCATCATGCCGGTTTTTGACGGCATGCTGGCGGCCGCCGATGTGGTGCAGCGCGGAGGAAGACCCGTGGCGGTTCACCTGCACACACAGTTGAACATCAGCGCATTTGCCTTTGTAAGACCCGACCACACGATGCGGGTTGCCGTGATTAATCGCACCACATCCTCCCCTGTGGTTGTGCATTTTGATTTCCCATCGGATATGAAACTGGTGCGCGGTTACCGCATTGACGCGCCAAGCCTGCGGTCCACCAGAGGCGTCACAATCACCGGTTTTCGCATCAGCGGCCCGGCGACCGGACGCATGATGCACACGCGGCTTTTGCCGCAACGCGCCCCGGCTTCCCAAGGTGAATTGTCCAGCCCGGCGAGCTCAATAGTGATTGCGATATTTCACCGATAATCCAACCGGGTGGAGCGACCATGGCCGAACGCGGCGGCGCACGGTTTTAATCGGCAGGCAGCATGTGTTCTCCCCTTCGCCGCTACCGCGTTGGGCCACGGCCGCGCGAGTCGAGCCGAGCCGTTAACCCAACCTTCGCACTTCGGCACTAAAAAAGGCTCTGGCGCTCAACCAGGGGTCCCGGCGCGGGGCCTGTCGATTTAATCGGCACGGCATTTGCTAAATCCCCGAATATCCCCAGCGTTCCGGCATCGGCCCGGTACCGTCCCGCACAAGCC
>JAJYZY010000080.1 GCA_021799715.1 Planctomycetota bacterium
CCAATCGTGGATTGGCCGCCCCGGAACACCAGCACCGGCGCGATGCGGTTAACCGCCTGACCGCCGATGCATTGGCTCAGGTTGTCCAGATGCGCAAGCGTGAAGGCGAAGCGCTGTGGAAAGATTTAAAGTCGCATGTTGAAGAAATAACCAAAGCGCTGGCAAGCATCCGGCAGCAGGCTCCGCAAATTGCGCAGCAATACCATCAGCGGTTGCGGGCACGGGTAATGCAACTCGTGGGTGATGCCAAATTATCCCTTTCCGATGCGGATTTATTACGGGAAGTCGCCCTTTTTTCCGAGCGCGCGGATATCAGCGAAGAAATTGCCCGCCTGTCCGGCCATCTGGAACATTTCATGACATTGGCGGAAAAAGATAATCAGGTTGGCCGCACTCTCGAATTCATCGCCCAGGAAATGCTGCGGGAAGCCAATACCATTGGCAGCAAAGCCAGCGACGGGCAAATCGCCAAACTCTCCATGCACATTAAGGGCATTATTGACCGGATCAAGGAACAGGTGCAGAACGTAGAATAGGGCAGGCTGTAAAATTTGCCCTGCTTAACCAATGGCGTCAATATCATCGGATACGGATTTTAATCGATGGAAAACAGCAAAGGTGGATTGCTCCTTTTTGTATCAGGCCCATCCGGCGTGGGGAAATCCACCGTCTGCAACCGCCTGGCAAAAGATATTCCCGCCCAGTTCGCACTTTCGGCAACCACCCGCGAGGGTAAGCCGCAAGATAAATGGGGGAAACGATATATTTTCATAAATGAGAATGAATTCAACCAGCGCGTTGCAAATAATGAGTTTCTTGAATATGCTAAGGTGTTCGGGCACTGGTATGGCACGCTGCGGCAACCCGTACTTGAAGCCTTGGCCGATGGCCGAACGGTGCTGCTGGAAATAGACATTCAAGGCGGTATACAGATCGCCAAAATGTTCCCAGAGGCGGTTGGCGTGTTCATTCTGCCGCCGGATGAAGAAGAATTGATCCGGCGACTGCGGGAACGTGGACGTGATGCGCCGGAGGTTATTGAAACCCGCATTCGGCAAGCCAAACAGGAAATTGCCATGGCCGAACAATCCGGGGCGTACCGGATTAAAGTGGTTAACCGGGTATTGGATCAAACCATTGCTGAATTAATCAGCTTTGTGCGGGCCATCCGAGCCTGAAAAAGCCCGCGGCATGACGGATCATGCATGATTCATGAGCCGGAAAATGGAATTTATCCGGGCACGACGGCCCGTTGGAATAATCAGGAGTATCTCACCATGATTGAAGCAATCAAGAGCGATGACATTGTGCATAAACTTGGCGGACGCTTTAAGCTTTGTGCACTGGTGCAACACCGTCTGGGCGAACTTATTGAAGGCCAGAGACCGCTGGTGGAGCGCAATGGCCGCAGCGATATGGAAGTGGTTCTTGACGAAATTTTGCAGGGCAAGGTCAGCATTGACTTTGAAAAGAGCAATATTACAAAGCCCGCCGAAGCCCTTGGCCACAAATAAGCGGCCTGACCGCGTGGTCGTTGGATCAGGCGGAATATGGACACAATACGGAAATGGACACCGGCTATGACAAGCACGCGGAGAAATGTTCTGGTGTGTGTCTGCGGTGGAATTGCGGCCTACAAGGTGTGCCATGTTGTCAGCCAATTGGCTCAACATGGCTACAGCGTGGATGTCGCGATGACATCGGAAGCGCTCAAATTTGTTGGCGCGCTGACGTTTGAAGCGCTTTCCGGTCGGCCGGTACATACCGATCTATGGGATAATCCCGACAGCCAGGATCCGCAGCACATTCAATTGGCGCAAAAAGCCGAACTGATTCTGGTTGCTCCCACAACGGCCAATATGATTGGAAAAATCGCCCATGGCCTGGCTGATGATCTGGTAAGCACGCTGCTGCTGGCGGCAGAGCCTCAAAAACTTCTGCTGGCCCCGGCCATGAACGAACAAATGTGGAATAATCCGGCGGTGCAGTGCAATATCAACCTTTTGCAATCCCGGAATATCGCCATGATCGGACCGGAATCCGGCTGGCAGGCATGTCGGACGGTGGGCATTGGCCGCATGAGCGAGCCGGACGCAATAATTCAAATGGTCATGAGCCGTATTCCCATGGCATAAATGCGGACGCCCGCAATTCCGCATTTCGCCTCCGGCACTGGGAAGCATAATTCCGCCCGTGCTGTTAGAATGCCCCGTTCGAGTTTGGTTCGCAGGAGTGACGCGCATGACATCGCGTGAGATACGCAAGCAATTTATTGAATTTTTCACCCACCGGAACGGACATATTTTTGTGCCGTCAAGTCCGGTGGTACCGCATGATGATCCGACGTTGTTGTTCACCAACGCGGGCATGAATCAGTTTAAGCCCTATTTTCTCGGCACGGCGGCGGCCCCGTGGAAGCGTGTTGCCAATACGCAAAAATGCATCCGCGCCGGCGGCAAGCATAATGATCTGGATGATGTCGGCCGGTCGCGCCGCCACCATACATTCTTCGAAATGCTCGGCAATTGGAGTTTTGGAGATTACTTCAAAGCCGGGGCCATTGAGATGGCGTGGAAACTGTTGACCGAAGTCTGGCAGATCAACCCCCTGCGGCTGCATGTGACCATTTATGCGGGTAATCCGGCGGACAATGTACCTGCGGATGAAGAGGCGGCGCGGCTATGGAAGCAGATTGCCGGACTGCCGGATCATCATATCCACCGTTTTGTCGACGAGAATTTTTGGGAAATGGGCGAAACCGGCCCGTGCGGTCCATGTACGGAAATTTTCATTGACCGCACGCCGGACATGACCGGCGGTCCGCAGGTCAACGGAAGTGACCCGCGCGTGATGGAAATATGGAATCTCGTGTTCATTCAATATAACCGCGGTGCGGACCGCAAGCTCACCGCCCTGCCGGCCCAACATGTGGATACGGGCATGGGACTGGAGCGCATCTGTCAGGTTTTGCAGGATAAGACTGATAATTATGCCACAGATCTTTTTACGCCCATTTTTGCGGCCATTGCGGAGCTTTCCGGTCAAGCGTACACAGGCGTTTTTCCGGCCCTGGACCAGGGTTCCGGGGAGGAGTCAAAGAATCCGGCATTGGCACGCGATATCGCATTCCGCGTCATCGCCGATCATATTCGCTGCCTGACTTTTGCGCTCACGGATGGCGCGGTGCCCGGCAATGACGGACGCGGGTATGTATTAAGGCGAATCCTGCGCCGCTCCGTGCGCTTTGGACGCCAATATCTGGACCTCCGCGAGCCATTTCTGCACCAACTGGTTCCGGTGATTGTCGGCACCATGGGCGAAGCGTTTCCGGAATTAACCAAAAATCCCAAACAGGTCGCCTCCCTGATCGAAGATGAGGAGCGGAGTTTTAGCCGCACGTTGGATCGCGGATTGGAGTTGTTTCAACTTGCCGCTGATGAAGCCCGCGCGGAAAAACGGGAGCGGACAATCATATCCGCCCAGAACGCCTTTAAGCTGCACGACACATTCGGATTTCCGATTGATCTCACGCAGATTATGGCACGGGAACAGAATATGGGTGTGGATATTCATGGCTATGAGCAACTCATGGAGCAGGCCCGGGAAAAGGCCCGCGCGGGGGGAAAGACCACGCAGACCGGATTGGCGGATATGCCGCCGGAAATTCTGGCGGAACTTCCCCGCCTTCGGGTTAAGCCCACGGACGATCACGCCAAGTACGATCATCGACCGTTGCGCACGCACGTGGCGGCGATCTGGGACGGCCATCGCCTGCAGGAATCCATTACCGCCAATGAGTCCGGAACGGTAGCGCTGATTCTGGAAAAGACCAATTTTTACGCTGAAATGGGCGGCCAGATCGGCGATCAAGGTGAAATAAAAACCGATTCCGGCGCGACATTTATTGTGGAAGGTGCCCGGCATATTGGATTCTACGTGCTGCATGTCGGCCATTTGAAGAATGGCAGGCTGCTTCGCGGCGATTCGGCCAGCGCATCGGTCTTCAGCGCCCGGAAACGCATTGAGAAAAATCACACGGCAACACATCTGGCGAACTGGGCATTGCGCGAGACACTCGGAGATCATGTCGAACAGAAAGGCTCGCTGGTTGATGGGGATAAACTTCGATTCGATTTTGTTCAGCCGAAATCCATGGATGATCTGGAATTGGAAAAAGTGGAAGCGCTGGTCAATGAGGCCATCGGTAAAAAGCTTCCGGTTTACACTCAGGTCGCGCCGCTGGAGCAGGCACGAAATATTCATTCGCTTCGGGCTGTCTTTGGTGAAAAATATCCGCCGATGGTGCGGATTGTGTCCGTGGGGATTCCAGTGGCGGAGTTGCTGGCTAAACCGGATAATCCGGCGTGGCGGCAATACTCCATTGAATTCTGCGGCGGAACCCATATCGCCAACACCGGCGATGCGGAAGATTTTGCCATAGTCTCCGAGGAATCCGTCAGCAAAGGTGTCCGCAGGCTCGTTGCGATTACCGGCGCTGCCGCACAGACCGCCCGGCGCAACGCGGCCGCCGTGGACGCGCTGGCGGCATCCGATATGCCGGGCAATCCAGATGCGCTGGCGGCTCTGGCAACGTCACTGCAACAGGCCGCCCGCGATTCCGCTCTGCCGCTGCTTACCCGCCGCCGCGCCATTCACGCCGCGGCACGCGTTCAGGAAAGCATCAAACAACAGCAGAAAAAGCAGGCTTCGTCACAAACCAACACAGATATGAATGGCACAATTGCCATGCTGCTGGATCAGGCCCAGAGCTTTGACATTGGTAAGCTCATCGTTGGACAATGTCCGGACGCGGATATTCCATCGTTGCGCGCTACCGTCGACGCGGTGAAGAAAAAACTTCACCCCACTCCGGTGGCGATGCTTTTGGCCTCCACCATTACTGAAACCGATAAGCAGGGTAATCTTCTTCCGCCGAAAGTTAATCTCGTGGCTTCGGTCAGCGATGCCTTGATAAATAAGATCGGTGCCGGTGATTGGGTAAAATGCGTTGCGCCAATTGTCGGCGGCACCGGCGGCGGTCGGCCGCAAATGGCAATGGCCGGCGGCAAAGAAGCGCATCAGATTGACAAGGCAATGGAAACAGCCCGCAGCTTTGCGCTACAACGGATGCGGTAACACCTTGGATATTCCCCCATGATGTGCCAGCCCCAACCGGCAATCTGAAGCATCATGGAAAAACACTTCGGCTGCGCGCCCCGCGGCCGGTCGCATCGGCCATGCTATTGGTACGCACCGCCCTGCAGCCCCAAGTCAAGATTAACCGACGTGAGATTCCGTTTCTTGAGAATATTAAGAATTTCCGGCAAGGCTTGAACGGTCGCCTCCTGCGAACATGCGATGCGCGCTGGTTCCAGGCCGTCATGCATCGTCACAATATCGCCGGGCCTGAGCTGTGATGTGACAATCCGGCAAATCGTGCGCGGTGAAATATTTAATGTATCCCAAGCCCGCACCCGCCAGGCTATGTAGCGCATGGCTCCGCGGCGCACCGCCCGCGCCTGCGGCGGCGTTTTAAAGCCCATCGGGGCGCGAAACAACGCCGGCACACGTCCCGTGACCTCTCCAATAACCGCACTGGTGCGCTGCAATTGGTCCCGCCAGTAGGCTTCGCCGTGCCATACACCATGGTGGTCGTGATCCCAGGTGTGATTCCCAATGGTATGCCCTTCGGCAATCATGCGTTTAACAAGTTCCGGATACCGCTGAACGTGGGATCCGATGAGAAAAAAACTCGCGTGTGAATTGTGTGCCCGCAACACATCCAATATCCGGTCGGTAAATCTTGGTGTCGGACCATCATCAAATGTCAAAGCGACGGCATCGCGTTGTTCAATGGTCTTCATGACCGGTGCCACAATCTGACTGCCCGAGTATAAAACACTGTAGCAACCCGCCGCCGCGGCGGCTGCGCAAATCCCCACCGTTCCAGTCGCAAGCGGGTGCCGCATGATCAGTTCACTGACGATGTTCGCGCTCATCAAATGTTTTGTTACCTTGCTTGAGATTATGGACTTTGCGCCAGTGCCGCGGCGATATTGTGTGCGGCCAACCGCAGTTGCAACACATACGCGGGAGAGGCTCCCACAATAGTCAGCGCATCGGGTACCTGCGCCCCGTCATTGGTGTATGTCATCATGTAATGAGTACCGGATGGCGTTTTGACCGCCAATTTTGCGGGCAGAAGCTGGTTTGCACCGGGCAAAAGTCTCCACTGAAAGCGATTGTCATTGGCATCCTTGTACCGCACGACATCCGCGGAGCCTTTTACGTTGGCGCGCCAAGGCCCCTCCGGCCGACGAAAAGCCAGAGAAACGCCCTCGCCGATGACCCGTGCCAAAGCCAAATAAGAATCCGATGGTGGGACAGAAAAGTGCAATCCCGCCCAGTTGCGACGCAGAATAAACGCACATTGACCGTTCGTCGATTGCAGGGCGATGGTAAACCGGTACGCATTGATTAAATCAAGATGCCCAAAAATGGCCATGATCTGATTATCGTAATTGAGAGAACCGATAAATCGGCCGTCATATTGTCCCGCCCCCCGCGCTACCCATGATTGAATCCCCCGCAGCGCCGGCGAGTCGCTTTTCAGCGCTGTGGATGGCGGTGGATTGCGGCATCCGGCCAGTGTGAGCGTCAGAATTGAGGCCGACACCGCTGTCAGCGCGGAGTAAAACTTCATCACAACGCTCCCGAACCATAATAATTCTGCACGCCCTCAACCAAACCGACGCTGGGACTGTAGCCCAGAATTGTGCGCGCCGCCGTGATATCAGCTTCCGTGTGATTCTGGAAAAAACTATAGGGGTTGTCAATATATTCCGGGTGCAGATTCGTATGCATGACCCGGTTTAGTTCCGCGATAATGGCATTAAATGATTCTGAAACACCGCTGCCGACATTCAACACATGACATCCTTCGGCGTCAAGCGATTTGATATTGGCCTGAATAACATCATCAATCCAGACAAAATCGCGCCGCTGATTCCCATCATGAAAAATCCTGGGACGTTTGCCCGTTTTCATCTGCTGGGCCAACTGATAGATCATGGAGGCGAATTTCCCTTTATGAGATTCGCCGGGGCCGTATACATTGAAATAGCGCAATCCAACAATTGGCAAGCGCGAATCCGCATGCCACCTGGCGGCCAGGCGTTCCATCGCCAATTTGGAATAACCGTACACATTCAGCGGAGCCGGCTCATCGGTTTCACGCATCGGTGCTGGTCGATTGCCATAAGTCGCCGCGGACGATGCCCATACAACGCGGGCTTTCCATACCATTGCCCAGGATAAAACTGTCCGGAATCGCTCAAGATTATTCTCCATCATCTTATATTGATCAATGACGGTGGTATCGGTAATCGAGGCCTCGTGGAAAATGACATCAAAGCGCCCGGCGGGCGGATTTTCGCAGCGGTCGGTATATACTTCACCGGTGAATTTCACGAGATTCCTGAAATCGCCGGAAGAAAAATCGTCCAGTACGACAACATTATGTCCATGCGAAATCAAATGCTTCGCCAGATTTGAACCAATAAATCCCGCTCCACCGGTTACCAGAATTCGCATGTAAACTCCAAAACGCCTTACAATTATTCACTGCGGGCCGGTGCGCGATTAACTTCGGGCTTTCGATTGCCACCGCGCAGTTGCGTTAGTCCCGAAGGGTTATTTTTGCAGAAGCCCTGACGATTATCAACTCCAAGCTTCGTTCATTATCGCGGTTGTTGCTGCGTCATACAATGCAGGGTACCGAGTCCCCATACCAGGTCCCGGCAATAAATTGGAATAATGCTTTTTCCAGGGAAGCACTGTTCCATAATTTTCAAAGCTCGGACATCCGCCGGATCATTAAATACCGGGACCATCACGCCGGCGTTGCAAATATAAAAATTCGCATAACTCGCGGGCAGACGCTGTTTTTCGAAATAGACCGGCTTGGGCAGCGGCAAATCGATGATCTCAAAACCGCGGCCATGACTATCGCGCATCATCTTTAACAGGCGAATGTTTTCCGCCATACGCCGATAATTGGCATCACGGGTATTGGATTCCACGCACGCCGCAATAGCGGATGGGCTGACAAAGCGGGCGGTGTCATCAATGTGGCCATGGGTATCATCGCCCACGATTCCACTTTGCAGCCACAAAATATTTTCCACGCCCAGATAATCGCGGAGTTTGTCTTCCAAGATATCGCGCGAAATCCCCGGATTGCGACACTGCACACGCGAAAGCAGACACTCCCGCGTGGTCAACAGACATCCCGCGCCGTTAACATCAATGCTGCCACCCTCCAGCACCAATCGGACGGATTTGCCATCCCGCCGCGTGGCCGTTGGATGATGCAGTGGTATGCCTAGCACTTTGGCGGCATACGCCGGGACCCGGGCGTCATGATGATAGTTGTCGTACTTGGCCCAGGCGTTAAAGCGCCAGCCTAAAGCCATCACGCCCGCGGCCTTCTCATCGGCTTTTTTAATGAAAATCGGGCCGGAGTCCCGCGTCCAGATACGATCCGTTTTCAACGGGTGAAATCGTACGGCGGATAAGGCCACGCCGGATTTATCAAGTATACCACGTATCTCCGGTATGTTGCTTGCGGATTGCACAATAAGTTCAACGGTTTCCGCGGAGGCGATATGTCGGATAATATCCGCAATAATCCATGGAATGGGCGCAAATTTTCCCGGCCAATCCTCTTTGTTATGCGGCCAGGCCAGCCAGGTTGCGGCATGCGGCTCCCACTCGGCGGGCATCCGATAGCCCTGTTGGCGCAACGTGCCGCCGGCGGCGGGCTGCTGTAATTTCTCAACTGTTTTGTTTGCGGCAGTCATCAACGGTTCCGTTATACGCAATGTCACGAACTTTTATTGATCGTCAGGAAAATCGCTCGGTAAGTCCGGCATACGCATCCACCCGGCGATCGCGGAAAAACGGCCAATTGCGGCGAACGCTTTCCTGCAATTTTGGATCAACATCCGCAAACAGAATTTCTTCTTTATCCACCGAGCCGCGCTGCAACATGCGCCCGAACGGATCGCAAATGATGGAATTGCCGAAAAATTCCAACCCCCCGTCTTTGGCACCTTCATGCCCGATGCGATTCGGTGATGCCACATACACGCCATTGGCAATGGCGTGGGACCGTTGAATGGTCTGCCACGCGTCCACCTGGGCGGCACCGAATTCGGCTTTCTCCGCCGGATGCCACCCGATGGCGGTGGGATAAAACAATACATTCACATCCCGCATGGCTGTAAGCCGCGCCGCCTCGGGAAACCACTGGTCCCAGCAAATCAGCACGCCAATTCGTCCAAAGCGCGTCTGAAACGCCCTGAAGCCCAGATCACCGGGCGTGAAGTAGTATTTTTCGAGGAACAGTGGATCATCCGGTATGTGCATTTTCCGGTATTTGCCCAACTCGGTTCCATCCGCGTCAATCACGACCGCGGTATTGTGATATATCCCCGCGGTTCGGCGTTCGAAAAGAGAAAGCACCAGAGCCACTTGAAGTTCCGCTGCCAGTTTACTGAATCGCCCGGTGCTCGGTCCGGGAATTGGCTCCGCAAGATCAAATAGATCGGTTGACTCCGTTTGGCAAAAATATTCCGAACAGAACAATTCCTGTGTGCAGATAACGTTAGCGCCACCGCGGGCGGCCTGACGTATCAGGTGCTCGGCATGATCTCTATTCACGGCCGGATCTTTGTCGCAGCGCATCTGCATAATCCCGATCCGGAATGTATCAGTTCCAGGCATAATACCTCCTCGGCATAACCATATCCTCCCGGCCGCCGCTGGAGCCTGCGCGCCGGGACAATTAGTTTGCTGATTATACGCGCAGCGTCAACCAGAGTAGAATATATTGTTGAACTGCCCCGCGGGTTCCGGAGCGTAATGGCATGAATGACCTGAATATCGCAGCACCTGGCCGAAATTGGCGCATTGTCAACGATGCAGGTAAATATGCATTGAACCATAAGACCATTCACCGATCAGACTATCGGCGGAGATATTCCGCGGCATGGAGGGCTTTAACGACTTTGGCGGCGGTGTTGGCGGTGTTTTCCCAAACGCCTTCAACCGTGGTGGCCGCGCCTTCGGCTTCCTCGTTTGTCGCCGGGCAGACCAGTCCGCTGCGGGATGAAATTACTCCGCGGGTTCAACAGACCGTGCGACTGGGGTTAAAATGGCTTGCAGCACGGCAAAATG
>JAJYZY010000081.1 GCA_021799715.1 Planctomycetota bacterium
CGGCCGTATTAATCGCTTGGTTGCTGTGGGCGTACAACATGGGCTTTGGACCGCAATTGTTCCCATTTGTAGGCCATCCCACACCTGTGGCAAGCATTATGGATGAGCTGAATCAGGCCATCGTGCCTGGTGCGAACGCCGCATCACCATTTGCCACTGCCGCATTTCCAATGTCGGCCATGGTCTATTTCCAATTTGTATTTGCCGCCATTACTTTGATTTTGATCGCCGGCTCACTGTTCGGTCGTATGAGCTTTGTGGCTTGGATGCTTTTTGTTCCGCTATGGCTGACGTTCTCGTATGCCGTAGGCGCATTTACTTTGTGGGGCGGCGGTTTCCTTGCTTTGAAGGGAGTTATCGACTACTCGGGCGGATACGTCATCCACTTGGCCGCCGGTGTCAGCGCGTTTACCGCCGCCGCGATCATTGGCCCGCGTTTGAGCCAGGATCGCACCAACTTCAAGCCCAATAACATCCTGATGGTTCTGGCCGGTGCCGGTTTGGTCTGGCTGGGATGGAATGGATTTAATGGTGGTGACCCGTATTCGGCTAATGCGGACGCCGCCGTCGCCGTTCTGAATACCAATGTGGCCACAGCCATGGCTCTGCTGGTCTGGATGTTCTGTGACTACGCCAAGTATGGCAAGCCATCGGTCCTTGGTGCCGTCAATGGCATGATTGCAGGACTTGTGGCAATCACGCCCTCGGCTGGTGTGTGCAACGGCTACGGAGCTTTGCTGGTTGGTCTGTGCGCGGGGACCATTCCATGGTTCACCATGAATGTCCTGAGCCAGAAGCTTAGCGTATTTAAGAAAGTCGATGATTGTTTGGGAGTTATACATACCCATGGCTTTGCCGGTTTGACCGGCGGGTTATTGGTCGGTCTGGTCGCCACCCAGCAAGGTGAAAGCGCCTTCGCATGTGTCAATACCAACGGTGGATTGTTCTACGGTGGCGGCATGCAGCAATTCTGGCTGCAAGCTGAAGGCGCGGGCTTCATCATCGTGCTGAACGTTGTTGTTACCGCCGCGATCTGCTACCTGATCAAACTCTTCATTCCGCTGCGCATGTCTGATGAAATGCTGCGAATCGGCGATCATGCGGTGCACGGTGAAGAGGCCTATGGCCTGGCTGAAGAAGATGATGCCGATGAATTGGTTCCGGCATAATCTCTCCGCCGCTTGAATTCTTTGTAAAATTGCCGTCAACATGGGCGGTCAAGGCGTAAGCCTTGGCCGCCCTTTTTATTTTGGGGGCTTGTTCCGCCGGGCGACATTGCGAATGTCCGCGAAAAGCCCCCGCTTGTCGGCTTATGCGGTAGAATTAGCTGCTGCTATGGCTGATCAGGTAATTGAATCATCCCCGCTGCACATCGCCCTGTGGCTGGATTCCCGACAACTTCCGCAGGAGGCGGGATTTATTTATTCACTGGCCGTAGCGGTTAAGGCCGAGGGGTGCCGCATCAGCGTTGTAGCACCCGCCGATGTGGATTTATCGTTTCTGCCGGATCTTGGAGCGCCGGTATTATTAAGACCCACGCCATCCGGGCCGGCATGGTTGGCCTCCATCCGCCGACCATCAATGGCCATGATTGACAAACTCAAGCAGGCCAATGTGGATGTGGTGCTGCAATTTTCACCGGGCCATGGTTCTGATCCCATGCAATTGCGCCTGACAAAGGAAATTCCCGTCGTGCGCTGGATTTGGGATTCGGCCGATTTGGCCTCCGGCGGCTGCATATTGGATGCCGCCCACCTGATCGTCGCATCACAATACGCTCTGGAGCAATGCCGCGCCGAATCGTCAAAAATATCCCTGATTCGTCCGGGTGTTTTAACTTATGATGCCATTGCATCAAAGACCGGCGTTGCCGATCGGCCCGCTTGTATGGTCTGCCTGGATGTGATTTCTGATTATCAACTTTTTGCGGACCTGCTTGACGCATGCCGCCGATTAATGGATGAGCAAGCGGATTTTCTGCTTTTTCTTTGTGATGTTGGCAAAGATGCACACAGTATCTGGAAGCTTTCCAATGATCTGGGATTGCTCGATCGCATCAGCTTTATTCCGTATCGCTATGATCTGGACCCTCTGCTGGCCCAGGCGGATGTCTACATTCAACTTACCGCGTCGTCGCGGCACAACTATACCACGTTACGCGCCATGTCGCGGAAAATTCCGGTTATTGCCAATCCCGGTGTCAATGATGAGTTTTGTATTGATGGCCAGACCTGCCGCGTATTTCAACGTGGGCGGCCGGATATGCTTTCACAGGCCCTGGGGGACATGCTGGCCCATCCCGCGGCAACCCGTGAACTTGCATCGCGTGCCGCAATGAATGTGCAACGATATTATGGCATGAGCGATTCCGTGCTGCGGTTAATTGCGCTATGTCGGCGGGCATCCGGAATTCCGCTGGTTTTGCCCAATATAAACAGCCCGGTCACGCGGCAATAAAACCCGCGGCGGTGCGGATTGGTTGTGCCGCGATAAACGACCGCTCAGGAAGGATGTGAATGTATGCTTATTCGTGATGCCACAAGCTTGGATCTACCCGCCATTGTGGCTATCTATAATTTCACCATTCCTTCACGGATGGTAACCGCGGATACGCAAAGTGTGTCCGTGGCCAGTCGGGAAAAGTGGTTTGCCGAGCATTCGCCGAATCGTCGGCCATTGTGGGTGGCGGAAGAAAATGGCGTGGTGGTGGGGTGGCTGAGCTTTTCGTCATTTTATGGCCGTCCGGCGTATGAGGCCACCTGTGAAGTAAGTGTCTACCTGGCACCAGACCGGCAACGCCGCGGCCTGGGCACGGTATTGCTGCGCCACGCCATGTCGCATGCGCCCCACATTCACGTCACCACACTTTTGGGTTTTATTTTTGGCCACAATCAGCCGAGCCTGCGGCTTTTTGAAAAACTCGGCTTCCAACGTTGGGGCCACCTTCCGCGCGTGGCCTTGCTGGATGGTGTCGAACGCGATTTGGTGATCGTCGGATGGCGCGTTTAACTTCACACGGCAACAACTCCGAAACCCGCGGGAACCCCGCGCCTTCTGGTACCATTGTTTGCCGCCGTGAATCATTGGCCATGACATGAAGCCAACCCGGATTATTCATTGGAAACCGGCCCGAAGCAATCATAGCCGATGGCGAGAGTCGAACTCGCAACCTACGGTTTACAAAACCGCACGCGCAAAGCGTAAAACCCTTGAATTTGGCGGATATTATTGATGCCGGCAATCAGCGCGCTGAAAATGCGCTGAAAGTTGAAGCGGTTTCCGGTCAAGATTCCGCAATCACGGACAAGGATTTACGACGCCTTGCCGGGCGTTGGAATACCCTGCCGGAGAATCTGAAGAAAGCCATACTGTTGATGGCGGGAATCCAATAGAATGATATTCGGGAAGGCCGCCTGATCCGCGGCCAAGTGGCTCCCGGCGTGGCTGACACCAAGGCGTTACGGCCTGATAAACTAGCCCAAGATTAATCCCCAAACAACAAAAACCCTACCCCACAAAACCCGCACCAGCATTGCTCAAAGTGCATTCCCTACCACAAAAATTGGTAGGACTACGCGCGCACATATAGAGGCTATACGGGGTTGGTCGGCATAAGCCGACACCGGTGGCCGACATTACATCGGAGCCTATATCATGGCGCGGATACCTGACCTGCCGACGCAATACCTCACTTATGCGGATGTCGCGCGAACACTGAATGTGTCGCCCCGAATGGCGCGCAAATTGGCGGCAAGTCGCCAGATCAAGGCGGTGAAAATTGGCTCTTGCGTGCGAATAGCGCCGGAGGAACTCGCGCGTTTCGTGCGGGCGTTGCCAAATCGTTAAAAAAATGCCCGGAGGCTTGCGGGCCGTCCGGGCGGAAAGCTTGAGTTATGACAACCATACCAGAAAACCAAACCGCACTGCAAGTGCCTTTGGCCACACGCTGGGCCGACGCGGAACGGCGATTACTCGGCAACGTTTGTTGCAAGCCGCCGGTCAACCCAAAACCGCGAGAGGATCACGTTTTGCGGCTATTGGATGCCAATGACCTGCTGAACGGTTACCACTGGGCAAACCCGCGGAACCAAGCAATTTTTGAAGCCGCGGTACGAATCGCGATGACCGGCGTTTACCCCGCGGCGCTGGCAATCGAATCCGAGTTGCGACGGATCAGCAACACGGAAGCCGCGGATTTTGCCGCCACACTTCCGATGGGATTTTTCTCTGATGCCGAACTTTTATTTTGGGCTGCTCAATGCGTGGAATTGGCGCGAGCGTGCGAGCTATATTCCAGCGTTGACCGGATTAAAGTGGCATTAGATTCCGGTCAAACCACCGCGGACGTTGCGCCTCTGGTGGCTGGTCTGGCTGAAACTGCGAAGCCAGCGGATCAGGACAATGGCACCGTCAATGCTGGCGACTTGCTGGCCGACAATCCGCCGCTGTCCGAGCCAGTGATCGACGGCGCGTTGAGGCGCGGTGAGGTCGGACTACTTATCGGCGCGCCGAAAACATGTAAAAGCTGGGCGGTTTTACACCTGCATTGCGCCATGGCAATCGGTGGGAGTTGGCTTGGCCATAAGTGCCGCAGAGGCCGTAGCCTACTGATTGATGGGGAGCTTTCGCCTTCAGTGATCGGGCATCGCCTGGCCAAGGTCGGGGAGCTTTATGGGTTAACAGACTTTTCATCCATCGATATTCTCTCATTAAGAGGTGACCCGCGGGATATTGATCGGCTGATGCCGATGCTGCAACGCTTTAAGCCCGGTGATTACGACCTGGCAAGTTTTGATCCCATTTTCAAACTTTTGCCCGCCGATGCGGATGAAAATTCAAACGCTTATATCGCCGGATTTTTCCGCAAGATAATAGCGTTTACCGAGTCCGCGCAATTGGCTGCTGTTTGCATCCATCACGCGAGCAAGGGCTCGCAATCCGGCAAAAGTGTAAGTGATATGGGCGCGGGCGGTGGTGCACAATCACGTAGCGTGGATTGGCATGCGGCATTGAGAGAACACGCTGAACCGGGCTGCGTTTCGCTTCACACCATTTGCCGGAGCTTCGCGCCAACGCCGCCGAGCGTATGGCGGATGGATCCGCCGGAAATCGTCCCAATGCAGGAATCTGATCCCGAAGACCTGCGTACCGGCAGGCCGCGCAAGGCCACCGAGCCAGACACCGAAAAGCCGACGCCGCCAAACTGGCAGAGTGTCGCCGCGCTGGTCAACGGCGAAGCCCATGACCTGCCATGGTTTTCGGCAAGGCTGAACATGGGTGCAACAAAAACACGGGAGCTATTGTCGCAAGCCGTGGCGATGGGCACTTTGTACCTGTGGCCGCGGGACAAAAAACGTGACTTGCCCGCCCGTTGGGCGCGTGAGCCGGAGAGGCTGGTTTAGGTCGTTGGGCACGCACGCACGCACCCCCTTATACCCCCTGTGTGCACGCGAACGTGCCACAGGGCTGGGGAAAAACGGGCGTGCACGTGATGTGAATGGAGTTTTAATATGCTGATATTTATCCCGAATAAGAAAGACCCGCTGTACGGGGCATGGTGCGAAGTGGATTCGGTTCCGAAGGTGAATCCGTCCGCCGTCCGTGCTATTTACCGGGAGCGACGGAAAAAC
The DNA here is from genome assembly GCA_021799715.1 of Planctomycetota bacterium. Next base: position 5,631 of record JAJYZY010000081.1, read on the forward strand.
AAGATTGTGGATGGCGGCATATCCCCAGATAGGGCAAGTGAATACGCGGTAAGCGACGTGGCCTGGATGCTCGGTCTTACGGAAAAGACCGTGCGGGCATTCTGCCGAATTAAACAAGGTGTAAAATCATGATTGACCCTGATGGCCAAAGATTGCAACGCGCTATTCAGCGACGCCGCCGGCAACATGCTTGGTCGAATCGGTTGCGGGCAATCATTCACCGGATCATGAATATGGCATCCATCCTTGGAGGAATTTTTGTATGACTTCCCGACCATTATTCGATGCACCGACTGCAGCGCCAACCCGTAGGGTTAAAACCGGCCGGGCAGTGCCGACGATTCCGGTTCCGCCAAAGCCGCCGGTTCAATCGTGGACGATTACATTTGTCGCCGTGCCGGATTCAGTGCCGGGAATCATCCGCGTTCGCCGAGTTCTGAAAAACGCCATGCGGAGATACAAGCTACGTGCCCGAATCGTTGCAGAGCCTGGCACCATTGCAACGCTGGGCCATTCGACGGGCAATCAATCGTCCGATGGCCACCGAGGCCGGGAAACGGCGTTTAACCGAACTCGAAAGAATGAAGTTGCGGCCGGGACGACCGGCAGAATGGAGCGGTAATCATGGTTCCTGATTCTCGCGAACGCCAAGGTCAACACTCCGCGACCGATTGGGCGGAGGCTCTGACCCAAATCGAAGATGCCTTGGATATAACCGACCGCAAGGAGTGGTATGGCCTGTTGGTGGGGCACTTTTTGTATGTCGGCGGATCGCCGACGGCGCGGCCTGATGGGGCAATGGACAGTACTTGGTTTGTGGGGCCATATCAAATCGAAATTCACGAAACGGCGAACGGCACTGTTTCATGGCATATTGCCACCCCGGATGAGGCATTGCGATGAACCCAGTCACTTATTACCGCGCCTGGCGCGAGGCGTGCGATGACGCCGGGGCCATGCTTCGCCGCCGACGCAAGGCCGTGGCCCTGTTGGACGCCAAGCCCACGGACGCCATCACGCCCGCTGACTATCAGGCGGCTTTCGTGGATGATCCGTCCCGCGTGGTTGTGGCAAGGGGCGGAAACTCCAGCGGAAAAACCGAAGCCGGGGCCATCAAGGTTGCCCGCATCCTGAAACACGCCCCGCCCTACCCGAACTGTCCATTCTGGATCATCGGCCAGAGTTTTGAACTCGCCTGCGGTGTATGCTGGGCCGAAAAACTTACCAAGCACTTTGCCGCCCACGAGATCCGAAAAATCTCATGGCACGATCAGGCCCGCAACTGGCCCGCCGCCGTCCGATTGCACAACGGCTGGGTAATTGAGTTCAAGTCCGCTGAACAAGGGCGACGGCTGTTTCAGGCCCGGAGCATCGGCGGGGCGTGGCTTGATGAACAGTTTCCGCCTTCGATATTCATTGAAATATTCGCCAGAACACGTGACACGCACGGGCAGATTATCATGACCCAGACGCCCATTGAATTTGACCCGTTCATGGAGGATAAGTTTAATTCCCATTCGCCCGGCTGGTCGTGGCACCAGTTCAGGACACGGGACAATAGCTTTGTTTCCTCTGACTGGATCGACGCCTTTGAGCAGGAGATACCGGAGCAGTTCAGGGCTACCCGCATGGCCGGGGAATTCGGGAGCTTCCAAGGCGCGGTTTATCCGCTTTTCGATCGCAACGTGCATGTTATTCCCGCCGTCAATCCGGCGACGCTGACCGACAAGCTGATTGTTCGCAGCGTAGACTTTGGCTTCAATAACCCGTTTGTGTGCCTCTGGCTGTACAAGACCGGCGACGGCGGCTGGGTTGTGTTTCAGGAATACTACAAACCGCGAACCCGCATTGCCGAACACGCCGCAACGATCAAAGCTATGAGCGATGGCATGACCGTTCAACGCACCTGGGCGGATCCCGAAGATGCTGCGGCACGAAATGAACTCGGTGCCCTGGGCGTGCCGACCAGCACAGCCCGTAAGGCCGTCCGGGCCGGCATTGAAGAAACCCAACGGCTGATGATGGTTATGGGTGATGGCAAGCCCCGCCTGCACATAACCACTAACTGTCCCAACACCATACGCGAGCTATCCTCTTACCGATGGGACAAAGGTACCGTTCGTACTGCCCCGGATATGCCGCTGAAAAAAGACGATCATACCTGCGACGCATTGCGGTATGCCCTGTACTCCGAGAAACCTTACAGCGATGCCGGAACTGGTGCGCCGGAGATGGCAACAAACCCAAGCCGAATGAATATAATCATGCGGGGCGCGGGGCTTTGGAGCGGTCAAGATGACGAATGAACAGATGGAAGGCCAGATAACGGAAAAACAACTGCCCGCGCTGGAGGCATTGTTTCAGGGAGCGACGCTGGAAGTTGCGGCCAACGCCGCGGGTGTGACCGTCCAAACCGTGATGCGATGGAAGAAACTGCCCGCGTTTCAAAGGGAGTTACAGGCCCGTGCGGACGCCATGCTTTCCGCGGCGCAGAGAATGGCCGCCGGGGAAGCGGTCAAATGCTTAGAAACGTGGCGTGAACTACGCGATGACCCCAAACAGCCCGGCATCGTGCGTATTGCGGCGGCGGACAAAGTATTCGGCGTGGCCATGGCTCCGGCAATAGAGGATGTCCGCCGGATGACACGCAAGATGCTGAAGGCCATGAAGGCCCCGTAGGAATGTTAATAAATGTTAGGTTTTTGAGGGTATCTGGGCCGATATTTACCATCGCTTGACATTTAAGCGTTAATAGCTATGATAGTAATTGTGATTGTTTGGAGTATTAGGTATGGATATTGGTATTGCCGAGTTTCGTAACAACATGGCCGACCCGATTAACCGGGCTATTTACGCCGGGGAGCGCGTCATTCTAACCCGTGATGGCAAACCCACGGTGGCGCTGGTGAGCATGGACGATCTGAATCTGCTGGAGGAACTGGAAAACCGGGCTGATCTGAAAGCGGCATTGAAAGCCCGCAAGGAAAAAGGCGGAGTGCCGCTGGAGCGAATCAAAGCCCGTATGGCGGCGCGGTGAGTTGTGGCCATATATCGGGTTATTCTCAAGCCGTCCGCCGATAAGGCGCTGCAAAAGCTTCCAGTGGATATGCAACGCCGGATTGTGGCCAAACTGGATGAACTGGCGGTGAATCCACGGCCGGCCAACGTGGTGAAACTGGCGGGCGATGATAATCTTTGGCGTATAAGAGCCGGCGATTATCGCGTGGTGTATGAGATTCACGACCGGGAAATAACGGTATGCGTTCTGGCCATTGCCCACCGACGCGACATTTACCGTGGATTGTAAAAAGCAAAGGACGGTGACACGTGGCCTCAACCTACAAACGTGGTAAATCTTGGATTGCGTCTTACCTTGGATCAGATGGCCTCTGGCACGCCAAGTCCGCCGGCACGGACAAAGGCGAAGCCCTGCGGCTGGCGAATCATCTTGAAAATCAAGCCACGCTAATCCGTGCAGGGATTGTTGACACCAAGCAACAGCGTTTTGCCGCCAATGCCAAACTGGGCATTGCGGATCATGTTTCCGCCTATAGGGCCGATCTACTGGGCCGCAACCGCACCGGGAAGCATGTCAACCTTGCCGTGAAGCGGGTTGAAACACTGCTGGAAAAGGCCGCGATTGAAAACTTGACGGATATATCAGGCTCCCGCATATCCACCGCGCTGGGGCAATTGCGTGATGAGGGCATGGCGGAGCGCACCATCGGCCACTACACGCGGTGCATCAAAGGTTTTACCCGCTGGGCGTGGCGTAACGGGCTGTGTGCGGATGATCCGTTAGCCATCCTGGCGGTCAAGGTGAACGTGCCGTTGGCGGAGCGTAAGCACGTCCGGCGTCCATTTTCCGCCGAAGAACTCCGGCAATTGCTGGCCTATACCAAGGCCGCGCCAACACGCTGGAACATGACGGGGATAGACCGGGCAATGCTTTATTCCGTGGCTTGTGGCACGGGATTCCGGGCCAATGAATTGCGAAGTCTGACGGTGAAATCTTTCCGCTTGGATGAGCCGGCCATTGCGCTATCCGGCACCGCCGCCAAAAACGGCAAAGATGTTCTGCAACCCATACCGGCGGAACTGGCCAATGAACTCAAGCCATGGCTTAAAGGCCGCAAGGCAGGTCCGGCATTCAGCATGTGCAATAAAGGCAACGTGGTGCGGATGTTGCGTGATGACATGGCTTCTGCCCGGATCGCATGGTTCAAGTCCATGGAACCCGACCTGCAACGCCGCAACGCCCGGCAAGGTGATTTTCTCCGCCCAATTGATGCGGATGGCCGGTATGCCGATTTTCACGCCTTGCGGGCAACGTATATCACTATGCTGGCGAGAGCCAACGTAC
>JAJYZY010000082.1 GCA_021799715.1 Planctomycetota bacterium
GAAGCGTTGTCGGCAATGCTCTTATGGAACAAATTACGGGTGATCATATGCATCGAAGATGACGATCGGTTGGCGAATGCAGGGCAGAAGAAACAATTCGTTAACCTCATCACTGGCACCATCGATTTCCTTCGCCGGTTCCCCGGTTTTGGGTACGTTCTCTGCGTAAGTAGCGAGGACTGGAGTGAACTGCTGCGCACCGCACTCAATAAGGTCGAACCTCCTGAAAAGCAAGCCGAACGGCTGGAGAAAATCGAACAAGCATTGCGGCCTCAGCAGCGTGGAAGCACCACCGGTCCGGTGAACGAGAGCGATGCCCAAAGGGAAACGGCGGCCCAACCGTCGGCTCGCACGAAGCCATCCCCCGATGGACGCCAGTCCAGTTCCAACCTGCGGCCTCCCGAAGAAGAGGTCAAGTCACAGATATGGAAAGATATTGAAATCCTACGTCGCGCCGCGACCATAGCGGCAAGGAAACAACTTGGTGGTTTTGACACCTCCCGTCTCTGCCGTGGGGAACTTGTCATACCACCGCTGGCACACGAGCAATGGCGCCCCATACTGGAAAGTGTTCGCAGGCAGATGTTCGAGTTGGTTGGACAGACCCCCAAGACAGACTGTTTTGGTCTGGCCGCTCAATATGCAAACGGGCAGCGCAATGCAGGACAAGTATATGCTGGGGGCCGACAACTGGTGTGGGACAGGCTGATCACGAAACTTGGGAGCCCGCCCTTTAGCATTGGGCGTCCCATGCCGGAGTTCGGCCTTGCGAATGCGGAAGGGACCGGCTTTTCTTTCACACCGCGCTCGTTGCGCCGGGGCCTTGGAGACGCCTGGCGCAAGTGGTTGGCCATCCAGGATTCTCCGTGCAAATATATCCGCATCATTGATCCTGATAGCGTACTGGTCGCATGCCTTGTCCGCGCCTGCCGACCGGATGTGTGGAACATACTTATCGGAGACGAAAATTTATTGATCGGGGGCGATTGGCCGGTCACCAGTTACCTGGTACAACAGGTGATTAACCAGAGTTACACGCATGGGGGGTTAGCCGCCAACCCAAACCATAGGGATCAACCGGGTTTTGGCCAGGCCTGGCCCCACCTTGGCCTAAGCCAGGAGATCATCAACATGATGCGAAAGTCGTGCACCGCCTACAATTTGTCGGAGACCACAAAGGTCGAGGTTATTCGGCCAGGCGGGCTGATTGGCTCACTGCCGGGCGAGTCAAGCTCGGGTTCGGGTTCAAATTGGCGGCTATTTCTGAACGCTTGAAACCCCTCACTCGGCGCGACTGCGTGTGCGTTGTCGTCCATATAATTCAATAATACCCCACCCCGGCGGACTTGCATCTCCGGGGCGGGGTATGGGGTAGAGAGTATTATGTTCAGCCAGACGGATGCGAATCACGCCTGGCGTTTTGTTTCATCACCCCCCGGCGTAAATAGCGAACCATGCCGTTGCGGCCAACACCCAGGCACCAACGTCATAAACCCGCACGCTGTGCAATGCGGTCCACGCTGCACCGTGCAGATCGCGGGCTGTTTCGCACGTTAATGCGTATTGAATTGTTCATGGAAAAAACAGACGCCCAATGTGAGAGCATCACGGTTATTCGTTCTACGGCGGATGATAACCGAAATCCAATTTCGTACGTGACAACCGGCATCAGTCGTGCCGAACGCGGTTGCGGCGTTGATCCGGACGGCATTTCGCATCCAACTCGACGCTTCCGCATCGAGCTGATGCGCCATCAACAATTGGCTGCGGCAGCATCACGGTTATTCGCCCAACGGCATGTAATGGCCAAACGCGAATGTGGATCGATGAAATCGACATTTGAATCGCCGAGCGGCACAAGACCACAAAAATCATTAACCACTATTTCCCCGCGCGCCGCGACCGATCTATCGTTGATCCTTCATCATTTTTTCCCCCTCCTTTGCCTCCGCTGCCTCCTGTGTGAATTCCCGTCCCCCAGCTTTCAAATTCCAGATTCCGCATGCTGAATGACAAATACTCAATGCCGGGTTCCCGGCGGTTATGTTTTCCATTGTTTGTGAACGGCAAAAGCAACGAACGGAAAGATATTTATCCGTTGTTTCTCCGCAGCCCAGGCCATTGATCATTGGAATTGCAAACAGTCGCCCGATGCGGGAGCATCATGGTTGTCTGCGGAACGGTGTATGATGGCCCTAAATCAAATTTCAATCGTGAGAATCGGCGTCAGTCGTGCCGGACGCGGTTGCGGCGTTGATCCGGACGGTATTTCGCATCTAACTCGACGCTTCCGCATCGAGCTGATGAATTCACAACAATTCGATGCGCTGTCACGGTTGATTAACGAGGGACGCGATCGGTAATCCGACTCCGTGCCATTGCGGTGAACGTGTTTCATCGATATTCATTATTCACCGGTGTTATAATTTTTTACGGCTATGGCCCCGTGCACCGTTGCGCGTTCGATTCGCGCAGCAGGCGCAACCGTCGCCGTCATTTATCCGTGATAAAATCGGCGACAATCGGGCCGATGCGGTCGGGTGCTTCTTCGTGCGGCAGATGGGATAAATCAGGAAAATTATGGAAAGTGTTGTGCGGCAATGACCGGGCCAGACGTTCACCCGTGCCCGCCGCCAGGAGTTTGTCCTGCTCGCCCCAGATGATCAGTACTTTCCGCGGCAGTTTGCCGGTGTGTTGAAGATAATGACGAACCTCGCCATCGCGATCGGGTAGACGGCGAATTAAATCCAGCAGACGGCGGCGGTTGCCCGCGGGCTGCATATTACGCCTGTACACCGCCACCAATTCCTGATCCACATGGGCCGGGTCCACATAACCGATGGTCGTCACGCCGCACACCAGATCATCAGGCGCAATAAAGCGCATCACCAGCGGCCCAAGAACAGGCACGCGCACGAGCCGGTAGAATGACGGCAAATGCTGCGGAAAAATCGCCGGGTTAAACAGCACAACGCGATCTATGCATTCCGGAAAATCAACCGCCGCCATCAGGCTTAGCCCGCCGCCAAGGCTTGAGCCGCCGATATTGATTTTTTCCAGCCCCAGAGCGCGGACAATGCGCATGACCGCATGCGCCAACATCCGCAGGCTCGCACCACCATCCGGCCAGAACGCACAACTGTCCGGGGCGGTAAAGGAGGTGTAATCCACGAGAATCACATCGCACGTCGAAAGCAGATGCCCCGCCAGGCCGCGGAAAGATGCCGGATGCAATCCCATGCCGTGCAGCAACATCAGGATGGGTTTGGGCGCAGCGGAAGAACGCAGAATTTTGAACGGCATATTCCAGCCGCCCGCATCGATTAAATAGGTTGTTTCGTTGGTTTGCCGCGGATCAAGTTCAATGCGAAACGCGGCGGCAGGTTGCCGGGGCTTGTGGAAAGCAAAAAAGTGCATGGGCATCCGCCGGCCTGCGGTGAAAATCATATTGCCGGGTAACACATCATCCATCATGTCGGATTATATACCGCCAGCGCAAATAATTGAGCAATTCCGTTGGGGTTATACCGCCGCGTGGTGGAAACCCGCGGCCGGTTGGCTGCGGCAGCAAAAGAAAGCACGACATTGATGATGCACCTGCCCTGAACGCCGGCGCAGATTTTTATGCGCCAGGGCTTACTTCCCGTTTCGATTTAGAGAGTGTATGTTAGGTAAATGTTTGGTATTATGAACAAGCCAATAAAGGGACTTTTTATGCGGAATATCATGTGGATGCCCGGTTCTTCATCGGCGGTAAACCCCGCGGTGGCCTTGTTGCCGGTGCCCTGGCACCAGTTGGGATCGGCCATGCTGGGGTGGATTCATCAGCGGGCAAAATTACCCGGCATCGTTGAACCCGCCCGGCGCGCAGGATTGTCGTGTTTTAGCCCGCGGCGTGTTGCTTGCCAGGCATTTCCGCATCCAAAGCTTGATCTTGATGCGTTGTATCAGGCGTGGCGTAACGCTCCAAGTCCGGAACACCGCCGCCGCGAGCTGGGCGAACTGGCCCGCGCATTTGCTCCGCTGCTGCACAGCGCGGTGCGCCAATATCAAGCCTCGCATCTGATGGATCGGGCGGATTTGCGGCAGGAGGCATTCCTGGGACTTCACGAGGCGCTACAAAGTTATGATCCGCAGCGCGGCGTAACCCTTGCCGGGTTTGTCCGCTGGCGAATTATCGGCGCGGTTTTGGATGCGCGACGAAAGTCAATGCGGCAAGCCCGGCCTTATCGCGCGGATGTATCCATTCCCGCCGCGGCTCAAAATGCCGTCGTTGAACCCGATGCCGCACCTGAAGGCTTTACGGTGGATTTTGAAGACCTGTTCACGGCTATTACCCGCGGCCTGTCCGCGCGGGAAGTATTGATTTTGCGATGGACCATCCTTGAAGGCAAGACGTGCCGGCAAATCGGAGAACGTATTGGCCTGCATCATGCCCGTGTCGGGCAAATTTATCGCGGTGCCGTTGAATTGCTGCGGGCCAATCCGCGGGCACAACGGCTTTTGACCGATGGTAATCCGCGCCCGGCCGCTGAGGTATAAGATCAGCCACTGTTACTGAAACGCTTTTTTTCTTTTTTTTGGAGATACTGTTATGACCAGTCCAATGGCATTGCGCCTTGAGTTGAACCAACTGCTGAAAGATATTCCAGCCAACCGCGCAAAGATTTTTCTGGCGATGCACGATCTGGCCGTGTGCAAGGCCCGGAGATTCCATTTTCAGACCGTTCAGGATCGGGAGGATATTGTTTCCGAGTCGGTCATGTTTGTCATGGGGCGGCTGCACAAATACAACTCCTCCCGGCACGCGGCGTGCGCCTATTTCGGGCTGATGCTGCACCGTCAGATGGGGCGGCTGGCGCGGAAGTTGAAAGATCAAAATATGGTTCATGATCGGCCCGGCAACACGCGCAGCGACGGTTCCGCCCTGGATTCCGCGCCCAACCGGCGGCTGCCGCGCCGCACCGCGGGCCGCTGGCGGAATACACAAGTGCGGGATCAGCAGGATCGCGACCGGGTTAAAGATGTTCTGGACGAGGCCTTAAGCAAAGCCTGCGCATTTGCGGATGCCTACGGCAATGACACGGATGCGGATGGCTCGCCAATCGACGGGGCGCAATTGGCCATCGGCGTTTTGCAACATGTGCGAAAAGCGCTGCTGGGAAGATTCAATCGCATTGAAATGGACAATCAGGTCGGTGCCGCCACGCCGCCGGACGCACCGGTATCGGAGCAGTAAAATATCTGCCTCCGCCGGATCACGCCCCGGCAATTCCGGGTTGGGCCGGATGTGCCTTACCGGGCCTGGTTTATGCGATATTGGCGGCGCAGCCTGAAAAAAATCGCGGACGTGCAATGTTACATATACGTGGTACACTCTGCGTAAATCGGTGGCGCACCAACCGAGTAAGAAAATTCAGAACGCTGCTCCGGCTTTTCGCGGCAGTGACGTCGGCACGCGATTGATGTCGCGCGCCAGTGGTTTGTTTGGATATCGGAAAACCAGGGCATGACTGACACTGATATTGATTCCACGGCGGCAAAACTCCGGGCACAAAGGATTTGGACAACTATTATTGCCTGGAGCATTGTATCCATTGCCTCACTGGTTATTGCCATCCAGGCGTGGCATCGGCAGGCGAAAGATATGGTGTTGCCGCATCCACTGGATATCAATGACTTCAACCGCTGGCTGCGGATGTTGCCGGATTTTTTACATCAGCACGCCGCCATTGCCGGCAATCTCTGGCCCATGCCGCCGTTTACGTTTGTGCTGCTGGCACCATTGTCATGGCTGTCGTTTCCCGCGGCACAGTTCACCTGGGTGTTATGTAAAACGGTGATGCTGGCGATTATTTTTTATTCCACCATGGCAATCGTGCGGCGCTGCGGCGGGAAAATCAATCCCCTGCCCATGGCTCTTATTCTGCTGGTCTGGCTTTGGCCAGTGGTGGGAGATATGCAGGAAGGGCAGATGAATCTGCTGATGCTCACGCCCCTGGCGGCGGGATTGTATTTTATTCAACGCGAGGAATTGTGGAGTGACATCATCGGCGGAATATTTATTGCCATGGCCGTTGCCATTAAAGTCACGCCGCTGATTTTTCTGATCTATCTGCTGTGGCGCAAGCGCTGGACACCGGCTCTGGCCATGCTGGGCGGCATTGTCTTTTGGCTTATTGTGCCGCTGGCAATCTGTTTTGGCCCGCATCAGGCCATCCGATGGAATCAGCAATATATTCATGCCATGATCACGCCGTATCTGGTAAAGGGATCGGTAACGATCGTATCAGGTGAATCGCTGCCGAGTTTCCTCATTCGGCTTATGGCGCACCGCGCCGCATTTATCACCTATCACCATGGTGTGGCGAAGAGATATTATGTCAATATTCTGAATTTATCCGCGGCGCACGCACAGCGGATTGTGAGAATTGTTCTGGTAGCCATTGGCATTGGCGGCCTGGTGTGGATGCGCCGCGAGCTGCCCACGCTCAAATGCCGCCGCTATATATTTGAAATCGGCGCTGTTGGGGCATTTCTATTATGGGCTGAAGCCTGGGGCTGGGTACCCCACTATGTCACGCTGATTTTTACGCTCATGGCGGCGGGGTTGATTGCCAGTGATCCGGCAGCCAGGCCCGCAACTCGCCGGCGCATGATCATAATACTGGCGATGGCCGCGATTCTCATGATGCTGACATCAGACCTGGTAAAAATATTCGGCCCGCACGCCTCCAATTACAGCCGCACGTATGATCCGGTACTGTTTGCCGGGATGATTCTGGTATTGGGTATTATGACCGCCGGATACCCGTGGTCGGTCGCCGCTGCCAATGCCGATTCTGCAACGCCGCCCGCGGATGCCCCATCCGCAACTTAAAATTTGTAAAACATCGAACCGATGATCAGCGTGTCATTGCGTTTGCGGCCAAGTTCACCCGCAGTGTTGTCATAATTATCCGTAAAGCTCGCCCGCAAGCCAAAGCCGCGGGCCACCTCCGGCAGATCAAAACTGATGGCGCTGGTGGCGCTGGCCTGATAGTTGTAGGCGTTTTCCAATGAGGAAATATACTGCATGGTCTGCGTAAATTGCGTGCGATTGTTAATCTGATATCGGAAATGCAGGCCGGCCGTGCCGTTGACGTAACTGACGGACTCACCGTGAAAATAGCGCTCATACGTGTAACCGGGGCCGCCCCGGACATCCAGTTCCATCTTTTTGCTGTCAAAAATGTAGTAACCAAGACCGACCGCGTTATTGGAGCGAATGGAAATACCGAGAATCGCATCATAACGGTTGCTGTTTTCGGCAAACAGGAACAGCTTTTTAGCCCACTTGGGCTTGAACTCATCCAAAGCCCTGCGCCAGATTTCATCGGTCTGGAAAAAACCGAGCGATTGCACATCATTGGTCATGCCGTAGCCTCCGGTGAGGCTGATATTTACTTCATTGGGCTTGTAGTGATAATGCAGATTCAAGGCACCGGTAAATTGCGTGCTGTTTGAATTGCCCGCGGCATCCAAAGCTCCCAGGTCCAACTCATTTTGCCAGTTCGGGCCAAACCAGGATACAGCCTGCGCCGGTGGCTTCGGGGCCGGTGGAACGGGCATATTAACCGGGGTAACCGCCCAGCCGGAACCGCTTGGCGCGGGTGCCAGAGTCGCCATTTGTGCCGGGGCTTTTGCGGGTGCCAGCACCACGGGGGTGTTGCTGGACAGGGTTTTAACATCGGATATTGGAATTGTTAAAACGCCGGCATAAGCGGTTTTAACCGTTACATGCACCGCCCCCACGCGCATGATGGTACCCGTGATGTGGTCGCCGTTGTTCAATATAACCGTTCCGGCCCGCACGCCGCCCAAAGTCGCGCACGCCGCCGCCAATACCACACCCGTTACCATCCGCCGCAAATTCAACATTTTGGAGACTCCAAATACCAATAGACATACGTAGAAACAGGGGAGTTAAAGTAATCGCGATGATGGCGGCTGTCAAATTCGTTCGCCCATTCAAAACGCCTATTTCCGGGGTTGTTGCGGATTATCCCGTCGCCGATATAGTGCACTATGAAGGTCAATCGGTGTTCAGTGCAACGGAGGTTTGTTCGTGCGATTCAAGCCATCAGTTTTCATCATGCTTGCAGCGCTTGCCGGCATTTTGCCGACCGCCGGTGCCTCGGCGGCCATTCGACTCTCCAATATGTTCAGCAATCATCTGGTGCTGCAGCGCAACATGCGTGATCCGGTATGGGGATGGGCGAATCCCGGTCAAAAAATCACGGTACATTTTGCGGGCCACCTGGTTACCGCAACAAGCGATGCGCATGGCGCATGGATGGCGGAATTGCCGCCCATGCGTCACAGTTCCAGGCCGCGAACGCTGACCATTTCTTCCGGATCGCAAAACATAGTGCTTCATGATGTACTGGTGGGGGATGTGTGGCTTTGTTCCGGACAATCCAATATGCAGTATCCCATGGCGGGATGGTTTCACCGCACCAATCTGGCGTCGGCGCTGGCCCATGGAACACATCCAAATATCCGGCTTTATCATGTCCCCATGATCGAATCCAATTTTTCCGGTACGCCCAAAAATCAGGCCCCGGCCGCATGGCAGCGGTGCACGCCCAAGAATTTGGCGCAATTTTCCGCGGTCGGGTATTTCTTCGGCTTAACTTTGCACAAGGACCTGAATGTCCCCATCGGTCTGATTGAATCGGACTGGGGCGGCACCAATATTGACCCCTGGATTCCCAGATCGGGTTATTTTGCCGTGCCGCAACTGAAAGCCGATCAGGCTTGGCTGCGTGCCATGGCGGCGCAGCAAAAGATGCTCAATTCGCAATATCTCGCAGCCATGTCCGCATGGTTGCGGAAGGCCAAACAAGCGGTGGCCGCCGGGAAATCCATGCCGCGCCGGCCCGCCAAGCCGCTCAATGCCATCAGCAGCCCGCACGCGTTTGACTATCACATTCCCCATGGCGACTGGCAGCCTGACCCGCACCAGAATCCAACCACGCTTTTCAACGGCATGATTAATCCGCTGATTCCGTACGCCATCCGCGGTGCCATCTGGTATCAGGGTGAAAACAATGTGTCGTCTCATGATGTGCTCTATTATTATCATCTCAAAGCACTGATTGGTTCATGGCGCAAATTGTGGCATGAAGGAAATTTCCCATTTTATATTGTCCAAATTGCGCCATTTAACTATGGCGGTGATGGCCGATATGAGCCGTTGATCTGGCAAGCTGAAGAAAAAGCCGCGCGGCGAATTCCCAATTGCGGCATTGTATCAACACTGGATATCGGCAATGTTCACAACATCCATCCGGCCAATAAACTCGCGGTTGGTTCTCGGCTGGCCCGGCTGGCGATGGCCAGGACGTTCCATCTACCGCCCCAAGGGGCCATTTATTCCGGCCCGGTATTCAAGTCCGCGGAGTTTTCCGGCAAGCAGGTGGTAATCCACTTCACGCAAGTCGGGAGGGGGTTGGTTTCGCGCAACGGCAAGCGACTGAATTGGTTCCAGCTTGCCGGTGGCAACGGCAAATTTGTTGATGCGGATGCCCAAATTGTCGGAAAGACCGTCGTGGTGCACGCGCCGCAAATAAGCGATCCAATGGCGGTAAGGTTTGCCTGGAGTGATATCGCGGTTCCCAATTTAATGAATGCCGCAGGACTGCCCGCGCTGCCATTTAAGTCGCGTAAACCATAAGGTTAAGCGGGTTGAGTGCGGCTCTTGGCGATACGTTCTAAAAACGCGCAAAGTGCGGATACATTCGGAATTTGCGGCAACAACGCGGGATTAGGACGTCCCGTAAATAGCCGTGCAGAGGATACGCGCGCTTGTATTCCCAAGGTCACCATGCAACGGTGGATTCACAAACCGGACCACGGAGTGACCGTGTTAAAAGTCAAGTCAAAACGGGCAATTTTTCGGGTTGAGTTTTTTGTAAAAACTGATCCCAGGTCTTGGCCTGTTTG
>JAJYZY010000083.1 GCA_021799715.1 Planctomycetota bacterium
CTGCGTTAATTGACTGTGCGCCGCCACAAAGTCATTAAGTATTTCATTTAGCGGCAGATGTTCCTGCGAACTGAAGCCCGCGTCCGCCGCGCACTTATCGCATAAATCCAAAGCGACAATGGCTCCGTTGCTGATTTCTTTGATGTGTACCGTCGCCGGTTTATTGCACCGATTGCACATCATACTTTATCACCGTTCCAAAATTCATCACCGCCGCCAGTAAGGCCGCGATATCCCGCAAATCCGCAGTCCCTCACAGGCACCGATCAGGCCTCGGGCAGCCACACAATATTAGGTTGGCAGGCTCCGCAATTCAAGCGGGTTTTAAGCTCGTCATGGTTTACAGGTACGAACGATGAATGATTACAGCCTGGCCCGGCGTTAGAGATCACCAAACGAATGCGGGTTATTGACCGTTGCAGCGGTTGCGTTCCTTTTTAGCATGCGCTTCGCAGGTGTAAGCCAACAACACGGCGGATGGGGACCTTCGGGCTTGTGCCGTAGGGACCCGGCGCGTGCCTGGGAAATCGCGTTTTCTGAACCGCAGATTTCGCGGATGTTCGCTGACAATGGTTGCCGAAACGTCGGCTCAATTGCCGTTCGAGGTCATGATGATATGCCGCATCATGAACCCATGCCCAAGGGCCACGCACTGCCATGGCTGCGCCGATAATGGCGAAAGTCTCTCAATGATCCGTTGGCTGCAAGTGTACCGCGGAATGCACCGTTGCTCGCAGGCGGTCATTTCCCGTTCAGCCTTGCATGATGAACCCGCGCCGAGATTAAACCAAACGGGTGGGCGAAAATTTCCCATCTCAGCTTTCCAACCAATCCCCGGCTCGCATCCCATCTGCGCCCATCGGCGTCATCAGCGGTTCCGTCCGCCTCCTCTCGCGCCGGCAGATTCTGTCGGCACAGCGAACATGATTCTGTTAAGGCGGAAATGTTCAAGTATCAACGAATAACGATTATAATTCGGCCCACTGTTACTGTTACAGAACACCGAATTAACGCCGGTTATTTACCCTCGAATCCGTTGTGTCCGTTTTGCGTTCTTGGTCAGGCCCGTTCTCCCATTGCCGTGCCGGCCGCACCAGGTACTGTTTCTACGGCTCCAACTTGTCCGTCATGTCCGAAGAATCGGTAATAAAGGTAAATATTAACCGCCATAACGCCCGCGTATAAAAAAAACGGCATTTCAATTTCTGAAATATCAAAAAGCACGCCGGTGCATATCATCGCCGCGGATGAGGCCGAAAGCCGTGTTACCTGATTCAGCGCCAAAGCCCGTCCCATGCTGTCGCCCTCCACGCGATTGATAATGGCGGTCTGCTGCGCCGGAAGTGCCGCAATGCGCAGGGCCGGTGTTATCAGATAAATAATCAACCCGATCCATAAGTTATGCCACAACGCCATCACCAGCAGCAGGGCGGTGCCCGCGCCTCGCGTAAACGTGATGCTGCGCACAAAGCCCATTCGCCGTTCCAGGCTCGGAGCCGCCAACAACGCGATGGACGCCAGGACGCTGCCGATGGCGGTGTAAACGGCCATCTGTGATTTTGACAGGTGATAAACCAGAACAAAAAACGGGATCAGAAATGGCGTGATCAGCCCTTGACTCAACCCATTCAGAGCGCCGGTGATGCTGAAGTGCCGTATGGCCCGATGCGATTGCTTCCGGGCGACGGGCCTGGCCTGCACATATTTCGGAATCGTAATAAACACAAGCGGCACCGTACCAGTGCCGGCGACGATTGCCGCCGCCAGGAACGTGTCGCGGATCGAAAAATAGTGCACGAGCATGGCACCGCCCGCTCCGGCGATTCCGCTTAGAAATGCCAGCACCGAATAGTATCTCGTCCGATTCGTGGATGTGGAGAGCCGGGCAATAACCGAACTCTGCACGGGCTGCGCAGCACCGCCCACGCCACCGCCAACCAGTGATCCCGTGGCGGCGAATCCACCGACAATCGAGGCCGCCAGAAGCATGGGAAAACTCTGATTCACATACACCATCAACGCGCTGATCGGAACCATCGCTCCGGTTGCCAGCAGCGCTGCTTTATGATCCCACCGGTCTGAAAGATGGCCCGCTCCGACGGCCAGAAACGCCGTGGAAATCACGCCCACCACATAAATCGCCCCCAACGCCAATGAGCTGTCATGCAATGTGTTCAGCACCAGATAGGGCAACGCCACAATCATCATTCCACCGGCAATGCTGCGCGCAATGCGAAACAGAATCAGAAGCGCGATGCTGCCGCGATGATTTCCATGCGGCCCGGCTAGCGCCGCGGCATTCACCTCTGTATCCGGGTGACCTTTATTCGATGATTTGGTTTGTTTCTGATCTTCCATAGCGACCCATTATAGCACACGGATAGAAAAATATTAATTCGATTATGCAACTATTCGAATTTTGTGCGTGTTGCAAATGGAGTATCATGCTTTGCGACAGTTTGGAAATAAAGCGACTTTGCAATGGCGGATTAGAGGTTATAATGATGCAGTACCGCCTTAAAGTGCCAAATATCAGGCAGTCATGGATGAGGCGGACAAGGAAACTGATTTGAAAAGGAAACTAAATAAGCAAGCTCGGGTAACTGCAGCTACCGGTGTTCCGGCGGTTGATGCGGATATGCTGGCCAAGTCCTTTGTTTCCCTGATTCCGCACATGATGGGGTCGTTGCGGCGGCATTTGCGCACCGCGGAAGGCGGTGATCTACGCGTCGGGCAGTTTCGGATGATGATGGCCATTGCTCTTTCTCCAGAATTGTCGATTTCCAATGCCGCAGAAGTCATGGGGCTGACGCTTCCATCCGCGTCCAAAGTTGCCGATGAATTGGCCAGGGCCGGATTGGTGCAACGGAAAGAAGACCGGCGGGATCGCCGCCGGTCATTATTATCCCTCACGCCCGCCGGGTTTGCCGTACTGGAAACCGTTCAGCGCGCCGCCGAAGATCACTTTGCCAATATCTTCCAGCCGTTGACGGCCATGGAGCGGGTCTTTCTATTATGCGCTGCGGAGACGTTGCGGCCGTTGTTTCGGCCGGGAGTTCGGCCCAATGCCTGATGGGGCAAAATGTCTGTAAGTGTGTCGTACCCGTGGATATAGTCCGGAGATTCAAAATGAAAAATGCAATTACGACGCTTGTCATCCTGTTGATTGTATCGCTGATCGGCTACTGGGCGTGGGATCATTTTGGAACCGCCGCCGGTCAACAGATACGCTACCAGACCGCCGCGGTCACGCGCGGGACACTCTCCGCGACGGTCAGCGCTACCGGCACGCTTGAACCGCGTGATGTAGTGGATGTCGGCGCGCAGGTGAATGGCACAATTATCGCGTTTGGTAAAGATGCCAATGGTCATACCGTGGATTATGACTCACCGGTGGATAAAGGCACGGTGCTGGCTCTTATTGATCCCGCGAATTATCAATCGCAGGTGGCTCTGGCCCGGGCCGCATTGGAAGAAGCCGTTGCCAATGTCGAGGTGGCCCAAGCCAAGCTTGAGCAATACCAGGCGGCTTATGTGGATGCCCGTGCGGATTGGTTGCGGGCGGAAAAGCTCGGCGTATCCGGTGCGGCATTGGCGATCACCCAATACGACGCGTATAAATCCACCTATGATCAGGCCAAAGCCAATGTGACGCTCGGGCAGGCTTCTCTGGTTCAAGCCCAAAAAGCTGTTGACGCTGCCAAGGCTTCTCTGAATAACGCACAAATTACGCTGGGCTATTGCACCATAACCTCGCCGGTCAAGGGCGTGGTGATTGATCGGCGGGTGGATATCGGCCAGACCGTCGCATCCAGTTTCAGTACGCCAAGCCTGTTTCTTCTGGCCAAGAGCCTGGAAAAAATTCAGGTGTGGACTTCGGTCAATGAAGCGGATATCGGCCGAATTAAAGTGGGCGATCCCGCTACGTTTACCGTCGATGCCTTCCCCGACAGGGTTTTTCATGGCGTGGTATCGCAAATTCGCCTCAATGCAACCATGGTGCAGAATGTCGTGACCTACACCGTGGTGGTGGATACGAACAACCCCGGCGGCAAACTTCTGCCGTATCTTACCGCCCAGACCGATTTTCTTGTGGCAAAGCGGGACAACGTCCTGATGGTGCCCAACACGGCGTTGCGGTGGGTGCCCCTGAAGTCAGAAATTCTCCCCTCGGCCCATCCTGTCATGGCGAACACTTCCCCCAACCAGGGCACTGTTTGGGTCGAAGCGGGGCGTTATGTGCGCCCGATTGCGGTAACCGTCGGCTTGGCCAACAACTATGACACGCAGATTCAATCGCCGGACATCAAAGCCGGAATGCTGGTAATTACAGGTGAACGCACCAATCACAGCGGTAACTCCGGAGGCGCGACCAACCCCTTTATTCCTCAACCATTTAAGCATAAGAAAAACGGTTAGGACATTCGCGGCGTTGCCGCCAGGTTCATTTGACCGGAGCGTATACGGCCATGGAATTGATAAAAGTTGACAACATCATCAAAACCTATCACCTCGGCAATTCGGATGTCCAGGTGCTCAAGGGTGTGTCGCTGACAATCCTGCCTGGTGAAATGGTGACACTCATGGGGGCCTCTGGTTCCGGAAAGACCACGCTGATGAATATTCTCGGCTGTCTGGACCGCCCCAGTTCCGGTCAATATTTATTTGACGGCCAGGAAATTTCCCGCATGTCCGTCAACCAGCGGGCGATGGTTCGCAATACCAAAATAGGTTTCGTTTTCCAGAATTTCAATTTACTGGCGCGAACTTCCGCGCTGGAAAATGTGCTGCTGCCGACAACGTATGCCGAAGATGGATTGTCCCACAAACAGCATCGGCAACGAGCCATGGAATTGCTGGATCAGGTTGGACTCGGTGATCGCATGGATCACGAGCCATCCCAGCTTTCCGGAGGACAGCAACAGCGCGTGGCCATCGCCCGGGCGCTGGTGAATCATCCTCGGTTGCTGCTGGCCGATGAGCCTACCGGAAATCTTGATTCGCACACCAGTGAAGAAGTCCTGCGGATGTTCCAGCAACTGAATGCGGAAAAAGGAATTACCATCTTGCTGGTAACACATGATGCGATGGTGGCCGGCCATGCCCGCCGAATTATCCGTATTCGCGACGGGTTGATAGCAGATGGCGATGCGCAAAGCCAAATTGCCGCGGTTGCCGCCGGTACTCTAAAAGACGCGACGAGGTGACAGCATGTTAAAAATGGCTACAACCCTTAAGACCGCCTTACGGGCTTTGCGCCGCAATCCCATGCGGTCGGCCCTGACCACATTGGGCATTATCATCGGCATCGCCGCGGTTATCGCCATGGTGCAAATCGGTGAAGGTTCTTCTGCCGCCATTAAACAAACAATTGCCAATATGGGAGCCAATGAGCTTATTGTGTTCCCCGGACAGGCGGTCAGCGCGGGAGTAAGTTTTGGCGGCGGGAGTTCTGTAACCCTTACCAGCGCCGATGCGGCCGCCATTGCCCGCGATTGTCCCTCGATTTCGGGCGCAGCTCCGGTGGTCAATGGGCGCATGCAGGTGGTGCGCGGCGGGCAAAACTGGGTGCCGCAATTTTTAGTGGGAACAACTCCCGCGTACTTAGGCATCCGAGATTGGCCCCTGGCCGAGGGCAGGGCCTTTGGTAATGATGATGTGGATGGTGCCAATGAGGTGTGCATCCTGGGGCAAACGGATGTGAGCGAATTATTTCCCAGTGGCAAGCCGCTGGGGAAAACCATCCTGGTCAACAACGTGCCTTTGCGAGTTATTGGAGTTTTAACCAGGAAAGGCGCCAATATGATGGGCATGGATCAGGATGATATTATCATCATGCCGTGGACCACCATGAAATATCGTGTTTCGGGAACGTCTTTACAGAATCAGAACCAGAGCGCATCCGCAGCGGCCAGTACGTTCTCCACGGATCAGTTGTATCCGGAAACATCACAGAGCCTTTACCCCGTGCCTTCCGCCAACGAGCAGGAAGATTTACCCCAGCCCGTGAGTTTTCCCAATGTGAATTCCATTCTTGTTTCCGTGCCGTCAAGCGCGGAGATTCCACAGGCAATGGCTGAAATAACCGCACTGCTGCGGCAACGACATCATTTGCGCCCCGGCCAGCCCAGCGATTTCAATATTCGCAATATGACGGAAATATCCAATGCTCTGGGTCATACATCTCAATTGATGACCAACCTGCTTACCGGAGTAGCTCTGATTTCGTTGATGGTCGGCGGAGTTGGAATTATGAACATCATGCTGGTTTCCGTTACCGAGCGCACACGCGAAATCGGCCTGCGCATGGCCATTGGCGCACGTCCCGGAGATATTTTAAGTCAATTTATTCTTGAAGCCATCGTCCTGTGCCTCTTTGGTGGCGCATTGGGAATCTTGTTCGGCCAGGCGCTTTCCAGCGCGGTGAAAATGGCCCTGCACTGGCCCATTGAAATGTCCATGCCGGCGATGGTGGCATCGGTTGTGGTGTCGGTGGTGGTGGGGCTGGTCTTTGGCTACTACCCGGCATGGAAGGCTTCCCGCCTGGATCCCATTGAAGCTCTGCGGTACGAATAATTGCGATTGGAGTATCATCATGCGATTTCATGTTCCTCTGGCCGGTGCCATGATTGCCGGTTGCTGTATGCTTGGCGGCTGCATGGTGGGACCAAGCGTGCGCCAGCCCAAAACTGCCATGCCTGCCGCCTGGGCCCGGTCCGCCACGCCCGCCGCCGTCACGACGCATCAGCCCAATATGGCGGTACCGATCAGTAAAGTTACAAACGCCCCGGCGCACCTTGCCCAGTGGTGGCAAGCGTTTCATGATCCCGAACTCACAGAATTAATTGACCAGGCCGCACGTGGCAATCTGACTCTCCAGCAAGCCACGCAACAGATCATTGAAGCCCGTGAAATCCGCGATGCCAGTGCCGCAAATCTCGGGCCGTTTGTCAACGCCGTTGGTTCCTATCAGCACAGCCGAAGCAGCAAAAATATCGGCAATGGCGGAAATTTCGGCCCCTCGGAATCGGATTTATACCAGGCCGGCTTCGACGCCACATGGGAACTGGATTTCTTCGGGCAGGTGCGCCGTGGTGTGCAGGCCGCCAATGCCAATTATCGCGCGGCTATTGAAAATCAGCGCGGAGTATGGCTCACTTTGTTAAGCGAATTGGCTGATGATTACATGACCCTTCGCTCCGTGCAACGGCAAATTGCGGTTACCGATGCCAATGTGAATATTCAGGAGAAAACGGCGGCGATATTGAAGCAGCAGATTGGCGGCGGACTGGCCACCTCGCTTTCCCTGGCCCAGGCCGAAGCTCAATTGGCTACCACGGAAAGCCAGTTGCCGGAATTACGGATTCAGGAAAAGCAGTTGTTTTACGCCATCGCCATACTCCTGGGACGGCCGCCGCAGGCCCTGGAAAAGCAATTGTCGGTTCCACGCGCCATCCCGGGAGTGCCGCCCGTTGTCCCCATCGGCCTGCCCAGCGAATTGCTGTTGCGTCGGCCTGATGTACGCCAGGCCGAAGAGCAATATGCCGCCGCCACAGCCAATGTGGGCGTGGCCGAAGGTAATTTGTTTCCGCAATTCACGATCAACGGCAACCTGGGCTTTGCCGCGTCAGATGCGGCAAAATGGTTTGATGCCAACAGTCTCACGTATGGCATCGGGCCGGGCGTTTCCTGGTCGATCCTGAACTGGGGACAGGTAAAGTCCAACATCAATGAGCAGAAAGCCATTCGTATTCAGGCGTTTCTAAACTATCGCGAAACGGTGCTGCAGGCCCTTGCGGATGTGAATAGCGCTTTGGCCGCTTATACGCGGGAGCAAATTCATGAAAAACTGCTGGTTCAAGCTGTGGCACAGAATCAAAAAGCGGTGAACTATTCAACACAGTTATATGAAAATGGGCTTACGGATTTTCTTAACGTGTTATCCGCCCAGCAAGCTTTGTATACGTCGCAGGATGCTCTGGTACAAAGTCAGTCCGCGCTTTCCACCGATTTGGTGGCGCTTTACAAAGCGCTTGGAGGTGGTTGGCAAAGCCCTCAGAGCCACGCAAAGAGTTCCGGCACTGCGAAATAAACACACAATCAGGATTTATGGCGATATATCTGCAGCACTTTTTTCACGGCCGGACTCTGTCTGTCGCGCATGTCACAGTGCCGGTGATACAAAAGCTGCGGCGTAAGCTAATAGCAAAGTACACGCCAGGTGGTTTCCACCCTGCCCGGTCGCCATTCATGAACGGCTGTCGCTGCCGCGCAGTGTAAACCCTTATTCGGTTGTGGGGCCGGCAGCAAAAAAGCCGTGCTTAATTTTGCATTGATCGTTGGTTGGTTTGCCGTATAAAAGCTACTTCTGCGCCGCGGGCTTTAACCCCAGTTTCTCCATTACCTGCTGCAAGTCGCTCCAAACTTTCGCCCGGTTTTCCGGTGTGTAGGCCCGCAGCAGAAATGATGGGTGGTATGTCGGCATCAATGCTATGCCGCGATACGTCAACCACGTCCCGCGCAACCGGCTGATTCCATCGGTCTTGTCGGAAAGATATTTCAATGCCGGTGCGCCGAGCGTTACAATAATATGCGGTCGGATGATTTCGATCTGTTTATGCAGCCAGGGAATATTCAACGCCACTTCCTCCGGCGTGGGCGGACGGTCGCGCAATCGGCCGGTGTCCGGGTCCCTTTCCGCCGCCCGGAGTTTGACGACATTGCCAATGTAAACCGTCTGCCTGTTTAATCCCATGGCAATAATCATTTTATCCAGAAGTTGCCCGGAGCGGCCCACAAACGGAATGCCGGTTTTATCTTCCTCTATTCCCGGACCTTCGCCAACAAACATCAGTTTGGCGGCCGGATTACCATCGCCAAAAACAACCTTGGTGGCAATATCCGAAAGATAAGGCGCAAGCGCGGCGACCACCTGCTGCTGCAGTTTCGCCAGCAATTCCGGCTTTTCCGCATCGGCGATTGGGCTTAACGTGTGGATGTATCCATCAGGGATCGGGGGAAGTTTTGCGGAATTCCAAATATCAACTCCTTGATTTTCCGACGCCGGAATTGCCGCCTGTGTTATCGCCGCGCGCTGGGCTTCCGCCCCCGGTGCCGGGATATTGCGCCGCGGCACCGGCAACTTTGGCGGCACGGCCCGTTGCGCTGGCTGATCCGGCACCGAAACAGCAGCCCCCGAACGCCGCTGTGGGGGGGCCGCTGCGGGTACTGCCGGTTTGCGCAATACCAGCGGTACTTCGCGCACGCCGAACGCGGCATCCGTTTGCAACCACAACCGTGCGGCATATTCAGCAGCGTGTGTATCCATTAGGCCGCTACTTTCCCGTTGACGTTATTCACCGCGCGCCACGTTGGCGCGGATCAAGTTGAATGGGGCCGTAAACCTGTTCGTAGCGTTGCACGGCCTGGCTTAATGCCAGGGCCAGACGCTTGGCGGCATAGAAGCTCATCGCAACACGGGTGTTGACATCCATCACCACGGTATTGGGCTTATCATGGTGCTGCATGTTAATGGCAAAATCCAGGAATAAATCTTCCTGCGTGGCGCTTAAACGGAAGATATTGCTGAACACCGTGTTCATCTTCTCTTCACGTATCTGCAATTGCATCTGCTGGCCGGCGGAATCGCCCATTGCCGGCGGGGTCGCGGATGGTTGTATCGGCGGAACATTGTTATCAGACATTCACAAACTCCTGTAAAGAAAACTCTAAAATTCAAGACCCAAGAAGATAACCCACACCCCGCGTTTTGTCATCTGGGAGACCGCACAATTGTTGTGCCGACGTAGAATTGTCACCCGTTGGCTGAAATAGAATTATCGCCTTTAGGTCTGGTGCATACCAGGCGGAATGGAAAGCTTAACTTATGTCGTCAAAACACCGGGTT
>JAJYZY010000084.1 GCA_021799715.1 Planctomycetota bacterium
GCATCCATACCACCACACTCCGTGAAAACACAACCTTACCATGTCTTCTTCGGCTCGAGTGTGGGATTTTCTTGAGCAAATTTCGCGCTGTAGTACTAAACCCTCACGCCATCGGAAAAAAAGAGGCTGCACGTATAAAGCGATGCTTCAAGCCACTTCTCGCACGCAAGCCGATGGAACTCACTGAGGAAATTACCTTGGCCGACAGGCTCGAATTTGACGCGTGCATCGCCGAGTCCTGCGGCTTTTCGGGAGCAGAGAATGATATCTACAATGCTCTGGAGCGTGTTTACCGAATACGCAAATCAGCGCGCGAATGAGGAAATAGCAATTCCTGAAACGAAAGTCGCGGCTGCGGAGCGCGGGCCGCCTTTCGTCAGCGGGTACCGCCATTTACGGCCGGCCAGCCTCGGTGTTTGTGCGCCAGCGGTAGCTTTCGCTCTGGCTCCATGACGTAAAGATGCGGTTGAAAATTTCCTCATCCGCCACCGTGAGTTTTTGTTTGCGGCGTTCCATGACGGTGCGGGCTATTTCAAGCGATTTGTCGTAATCCAGATGTTCAATTCCGGCATCGGTGACCCACGCAAAACTGGGAATGAATTTCGGCGGGCGGCTGGTGAGAATATGGCTGGCAAAGCCAACCACCGTTCCGGTGCTCAACATGGTGCCAATGCCGATTTTGACATGATCCCCAATCACGGATCCCATGAATTGCAGCCCGGTAATGCGGTCTTTGCCGCTGATGGGGACACGCACAATGCCGTAGGTATTTTTCAAATTACTGGTCGTGGTTCCGGCTCCGAGATTCACCCATGAACCGACAAAGCTCTGGCCTAAAAAGCCGTCGTGCTGCTTGTTCGAATACTCCTGAAAAGTGCAGCCGATGAGTTCACCACCGACGCGGCAACCGGGGCCAAAGGCGCAATCTTCCCGAATATCCGCGCCGGTGCGGATGACGCATTCGGGCCCGATATAGACCGGGCCGGTAATGACGCTGTTGGCGCGAATCTGTACGCCGCGATCAACAATAATCGGCCCATTGCGGGCGTCGAGTACCGCTCCGGGCAGAATCTGGACATCCTGCCCGATGTACATATTTTCAGGTTTCAACAAATGCGAGCCGGGCATCGGCTCGCTGAGCCTGGCGGCGCCGCGGCGTTGAAAATCGTCAAGGAGAATCTCGTGCTGATTCCCCAGCAGATTCCACGGATATCGGATCATGACCGCATCGATGAGTCCCGCGCTGATGGTGGTGATGAGTTTTTCCATAATACGTGAGCGCACAATACGCTTGAGGTCCAGCTCGGCCAGTTTTGCCGGCGACAAATGCACCCAGGTGAAATCCTCGCCGGTCATTCCGGCGGTATCGACTGGCGGATATTCAAATGGATGCGTCATGAGCCATCGGGCGTTAATAAATACCGTGCTGCGCGCCATGTCGATTTTCGGATTTACCGGTATGCGCAGCGTTTCGCGCATTTTCGCTTTAATTGTGTCGCGCACGATAATGCCGCTTGGCGGCCGGGGTAAATGGCGCAACATGCGGTCCAATAATGTCTCGGCCCCGCAACGCAACAACGCTGCGGGACGGGTGTAGGTCAGCGGATAAAGATCCTCCAGCCGGAAGTCTTCAAGGATATAAATTGGCGGCTGGGAAGACGGCGCATCCATGGCAAGCCCTGTCGTATGAATATCATCCGGGCCGGAATTCATTGCCGACCCCACTCTCTTCCACTGCATCTTATCGGAAAGAATGCACTTGTACCCATAAAAAAAGCCGACATTAATTCAAAATTATGAATTACGCCGATTTTTTCATAAATTTGGCCGGGTACATGCCGTACCGTTTGGGATTTACGCATTGGCGGGTGGTTTGCCGCGACCTTCGGCGATATGGCGTTGTCTGCCCGCCGCCCAGTTCTCCACATCCATAGCCGCGATATCATCGCCCCTGGGGGCAACGGTATCCTGAACCGTTGTCTCCGATTGCTTGCGCCAATCCGGAATATGTTCACCGCATATCCGCAGGTGAATATGTTTCAGCATCGGCCGACACCAGCCGCAACCCGTACCGGCGGAAAGACAATCGGAAATTTGCGAAGCATGGAGCGGCTTTTCAATGCGGCAAAACGCTTCGACTTTGCGTAATCGCACATGAAAACAAAAGCAAACAATGTCATCAGGTTTCAGGGCCATGGACTGATTATACCCATTCTCCGCGCTCGTAGGCTGGAACGCACAATGAATTCATGTGCGCGATTCGCGCATAAGCGACTTGATCAGGATGCGGGTGGCCGGCTCGGCAATGGCAGTCGTTATTCATTCCTGCTTGGATGGCAAGGTTCTAGAAAAATGTATCCAGGGGTTTGGCGATTTGCCGGAACGCCGCGGTGGGCAGATGAACCGTTCCCCATGATTGCGACCGGGCGCGCATGTGTTCGCGATAGTCCGTTATGCTGACGGCCAGCATTCCGTACCAGCGTTCCTGAAACTGGAATAAATCATTAAACGGAGATTTTTCCGGCTCCGCCGGCCAGTGGTACATGAATACAAACATCGCCGTAAAGCCGGAACCAAAAATTTCCTGCCATTGGCGCAAGTCGTCAATATCCAGGCGGGTGGTCCAATTGGGGAGGGATGTTTTCGATTTTACCGGGCGGCACGCGCGGCCTTTCACATCCACCAGCAGATTATTTCCACGCGGATGATACACCACAAAATCGAAACTTTTAAGCTTGGCTCCGGCGAACAGGGCCTTTTTGGCTTCGTCAACCGCGATGTACGGCAGGCCTTTGCGCCGCAGATAATCTTCAAAGGCGGCTTCATAATGGCTGGTGCGTTTGCTGCGTGGTCCCATGATCAGATTCCCTCAAAAGCAATTGGCATATCGCATGTCATCCGGCCAAAAGGTCGTGTACACGATCAGTCGCAGCCGGAATCGGGATTTCCATTTCCGTGCGATCGGCCAGATTTTTAATTTTTATCATGCCGCGGCCGACTTCTTCCGGTGCCAGAATCAGGGCGATCTGGGCACCGCTTCCGGAGGCCTCCTGCAGCAATTTGCCGATATTGCGGGTGCCGCGGTAGCTGGTTTGGACATTTAAGCCACTGCGGATAATCGCGGTATGTTCAACATTCCATCGGGAACGCCGCAGGTTTGCGATCAGTTGTTCCGCGGCGGCCGAGTCGTCCAAAACATTGATGACAAACACATCCGTCCGCGGCATAAGCTCTGCGGGCAATTTGCCGCGTTCACGCAGGAGAATTTCCAATACCACATCGCCCATGCCGAATCCCACCGCCGGCATGGCCGGGCCGCCGAACATTTCAATGAGCTTGTCATATCGTCCGCCACCGGCGATCGCGCGATTCCGTCCCCGCGCATCGGCAACTTCAAACACAAAGCCCGTGTAATAGGCCAAGCCCCGCACCACGCTTAGATCAAAGCCGCACATTTCAGCCAGACCCGCGTCGCCAAGGCGCTTCTCAAAACTCTCGATGGCATTTTTAATTTCCGTCGGCCAGGCCGTCATCCACGCGGCCAGGGCCTGGGGAGAATGTTCCGCCGCCGCGATAAGCTCAAAGTGCTCACATTCCCGGGGCGTACATTGCTGTTCCTGATACAGAGCCTTGCGGCCCGCGGAATCATATTTTTGCAGGCGATCGAGAATATAGTAGGCATTGCCGACGCGATCCGGCGCGACAAACGTACTGGTTAAAGCCTTGGTAAGCAGTTCCCGATGATTCCAGCCGATGCGAATATCCGCTGCGGTCAGGCCGCATTCCATCAGGGCGTCCACGCACACGGCGAGGCATTCACGATCCGCACGATCTGAGGCATCCCCGATAAAATCGACATTCCATTGGATAAATTCGCGCAGGCGTCCTTTTTGCGGCTGCTCGGCGCGGTAGCAACGGGGAATGGAGAACCATTTGATCGGGCGGGGCAGGCCAGCGGCTTTTTCCGCCACCATGCGGGCCAGCGTGGGGGTAAATTCGGGGCGCAGGGCCAACTCACGTTCACCCCGATCGGTGAAGGAAAAAAGCTGCGAGACAATTTCATCACCGCTTTTTACTTTGTAAAGATCGAGTGATTCAAAGGTCGGGCCGTCCACTTCCTGAAAGCCGTGACGAACGGCGACCTTCCGCCAGATGTCCTCAATATAACGCCGAATGGCCATATCGGATGGGTAAAAGTCGCGTGTGCCTTTGGGTGCCTGGAACTTCACTGTCATGGAGAAGAGTTTACGCGAGAATGCGGAAATTTTGAAGTAACGCCGCAAGATGTGCGGCCGTGCCGAGCATAACGGCAATTTCGGCTGCTGACTGTCAATGACAACGGGGATATTGCGTGATACGGTGCCGAACAGTGCGCGGGATGCGAAAATTCTACGGTTCGCGCATAATGACGGCAGGTTTACCGATTGGCAAACGGGTGCCGGCAGGTGAACGATTGCAGGAGCGTTATGGCTGTTTATCGCGTTGAGATTCATCCGCAAAATCCGGCGGACGACCCGGTGGGGGTGGCGGTGCTGGCCGAAATTCGTCAGCTTGGCATTGCCGAAGTGCACGGCGTGCAGACGGCGCGGGTATTTCTGCTTCAAGGCGATCCGGAATTACTTAATCACGCGCAAGTTCATAAAATCGCCGCCGAACTTCTTGCCGATCCGGTAACCGAACGCATTGTCGTGGGGCATGAAACCGCCGGCGCTGGCCGATTGGTGGAAGTGCATTTGAAGCCCGGTGTAATGGACCCGGTGGCGGCCAGTGCGGAAATGGCCATTGCGGATTTGCTGAATCTGCCCCGACAGCCCGCGGCCATTCAGGTGCGCACCGGCCGGCGGTATGTGCTGTCCGGCCATTTAACGCCTGAAGCATCAGCCCAAATTTCCCGGCGGCTATTGGCCAATGACTCCATTGAACAAATCCATGAGGCCGCATTTACCCCGTCGGAGTTTCCGCGCGGCAAAGCGTATCAATTTCAACGCGTGGAAGTTCCGATCCGCAATCTCACCGATGACCAGCTTCAGCAGCTTTCACGGCGCGGGCATCTGTTTCTTGATCTGGCGGAGATGAAAGCCATTCAGGCACATTTTCGTCAATTGGACCGTGAACCCACGGACGCGGAACTTGAAACCCTGGCGCAGACCTGGAGCGAACACTGCGTTCATAAAACCCTGAAGGCCCAGGTGCATTTTTCCCATCATCCAGCGGGCTTAAATGAAGATGATATTCATGAGCATCACACCGCCGGCGATCAGATGGAAGTCATCGACAATCTGGTAAAGTCAACGATATTCCGCGCCACCAAAGAGTTGAATCTCCCCTGGACGCTCAGCGTGTTCAAGGATAACGCGGGAGTCATCGCGCTGGATGACCGGTGGGCGGTGTGCATGAAGGTGGAAACGCACAATCGTCCGTCCGCGATCGAACCCTACGGCGGGGCCGCGACGGGTATCGGCGGGTGCATACGCGATGTAATTGCGACGGGCGGCGGAGCCAAACCGATCGCCAGTACGGATATCTTCTGTTTTGCGGATCCATCCACGCCCAATCAAGAGGTTCCGGCGGGCGTGCTGCATCCCCGGCGCATTGCCCAGCGGGTGGTGGCCGGAGTGCGTGATTACGGCAACCGCATGGGCATACCAACGGTGAATGGGGCGGTCTATTTTGACCAGCGGTATATTGGCAATCCGCTGGTGTTCTGCGGATCGGTGGGGTTGCTGCCGCGGCGTCTGGCGGACAAGCGGGATGCTCAGGCGGGCGATCGCATTATTCTAATTGGCGGGCGCACGGGCCGCGACGGTATTCATGGGGCCACTTTTTCCAGCGATGTCATAACCGACAAACATGGCGATGAATTCAGCCATGCCGTGCAGATTGGCAATGCCATAACGGAAAAAAAAATGCTGGATGTGATACTGCAGGCCCGGGACCGCGGGCCGCTGTACAACGCCATCACGGATTGCGGAGCCGGCGGGCTTTCCAGCGCCATTGGTGAAATGGGATCGCACACCGGTGCCACGGTGGAACTCGATAAAGTGCCCCTGAAATATGATGGGCTGAACTACGCGGAAATCTGGATCAGTGAAGCGCAGGAGCGAATTGTATTATCCGTGGCCCCCGAAAACGTTGCCGGAATTCTGGAACTCGCCGCCGCGGAGGATGTGGAAGCCACAGATATCGGCGTTTTTGATGGTTCAGGCAAATTGACGCTGCTGTATCATGGGCAGCTTGTCGGCTCCATGGATATGGAATTTATTCATGATGGTCTGCCCAGTCCGATCCGGCAGGCGGTATGGCAGGAGCCGGTGCTGCCGAAAGCCACGGTGGCGGAGCCGGCCGATTACGCTCAGACATTATGCCAATTGCTGGCGATGCCGACTCTGGCGAGCAAACATTGGATCATCCGGCAGTATGATCATGAGGTTCAGGGTTCGACAATCATTAAACCGCTGGCGGGTCCCTGCGGCGACGGGCCGGGTGACGGCGCGGTTGTTGCTCCGGTTCCGGGAAGCACACGGGGAGTGGCGCTGGCCAATGGTTGCCAGCCCCGACTCGGCGATCTGGATCCGTACCAGATGACATTAAGCGGCATGGATGAAGCGATTCGCAATATTGTCTGCGTCGGCGGAGATCCAAACACTACCGCGCTATTGGATAATTTCTGCTGGCCGAAATGTTCCGATCGCATGCACCTCGGTGCCCTGGTGCGGGCATGTCAGGCGTGTTATGACGGGGCGATGGCGTTTCGCACGCCGTTTATTTCCGGAAAGGATTCCCTGTCCAATGAATTTATCACCGATGAGGGTAAACGCATCTGCATTCCATACACCCTGCTGATCAGTGCCATCAGCATCGTGCCCGATGTTTCGCGCTGTATTACCATGGATGCCAAAGCCGCCGGAAATTATCTTATTCTTGTGGGCCAAACGCATCGACACATGGGCGGATCATGGTATTACGCGTTGCACCATCAGAATGGCCGGAGCATTCCCGCGGTGGATTTAACCACAGCGCCCGGAGTGCACCGGAAAATAGCCGGGTTAATCGCCGACAGGTTGGTGGCCGGCGCTCATGACCCTTCGGAGGGTGGATTGGCTGTGGCTTTGGCGGAGATGCTCTTTGCCGGGCGGTTGGGCGCGGAAATTGATCTTGCCGGCGTGCCGCACGATGATGATGTGGATCGTGATGACATTCTGTTATTTTCCGAATCGCCCACGCGCTATGTGCTGGAAGTTAAACCGGAACATCTGGATGACGTGTTGCGCCGCCTGAGGGGATTGGCCTTTGGCATCTTGGGGCGCATTTCAACCACGCCCGACCTGGTGGTGAAATCTATCGGCGGCAAGACAATTATCAATGCTCCGGTGGAACAATTTCGTCAAGCCTGGCTCAAAACATTGGACTGGTAGACAACAATCAGGGTTAAAGCCGAAGCCGGGACAGCGCTTGCCACATCATGCAAGCCTGTTACCCCTCGACACAATCATGCGAAAAATCAGCAATGGATATCCCGCACCTGGGCGTGGCATAACGGTCATGGCATTGCCTGTTTACCGCCCGGCCGGCAAGCCGTTCATATTTGACTGGTTTCTGATAAGTATCTATAGGTTGTATATAAGTCCGTGGCGGTGGGCAACAAATGTCTGTCCATGCAAGGAACTGTGATTGGACTCGGTATGGCTGAAAATATCATGAGGCCTGATGGGGGCCTCCCGGCGCAGATTCGCCAAACCGAGGCCAATGGTTAAACTTATTGTTCGCCGGGAATGTGGCGCGCATGGAACTGCAATGAAGGAGCTATAAATATGCTTTACTGGGCCGTCATATTTTTAATTGTGGCGATTATCGCCGGTGCGTTTGGATTTTTCGGTGTTGCCGGACTGGCCACGGAAATTGCCAAAATTCTTTTTGTTATTTTTCTTATTGTTTTCGTAATCTCGCTTATCGGCGGTTCGCGCGGCAAACGATAACGCGCCGGCGGATAACAGCGATTGGCGTTGTTTTGACAACCGGTTTTAATGGAGTGGCGGCTATGAGTTCCCAGCGCATTGTTGGAATCGTCCTGCTGATAATTGGCGTGGCTTTGCTGGTGACGGGTCTGCATGCCTCGCATTCTCTGGCGGACCGGGCGCATGATCTGATTTTTGGCCGATATACTAGGACCACGGCATTCTACATCTTCGGCGGCATCGCCATGGGCATCGCGGGGCTGTTGATGACGCTTTTCTCTTCGCGCGGGAAATGACGCATCATCCCGCTGCAATGCGGGAGTTGCACCATATACGCGCCGCGTAAATGACCTCAGAGGCACCGTCGGGCTGTGTCGGATTTATTCAATAACAACAGCAGTGCCATAGCACAGCACTTCCGACGACCCGCTTTGGCCGCCAAGGTCGGCGGCATCATACTGAACGCCCAACACCGCGTTGGCACCCAATTCGGCGGCCTGTTGGGCCATAATTTCGAAGGCTTCGTTACGCGCCTGCTCACACATCATGATGTAACTGCGGTTGCGACCACCGACAATTGACTTCAACCCGCCCATAAAGCCCTGGCCAATCGTGGGCGTGCGAACAACAATGCCCCGCACAAGTCCTTTGTATTCGAGAATTCTGTGTCCATCAATGCTGTTGGTCGTGGTAATAATCATCAATACACCGTAATCCTTTTAAGCTTCCATCGGGAATGAGACATGTACCCGATGCAGCGATGATTGAAATACTAACGCATCAAGCGTATTGAACGCAAACAATTTGCCGCTTCGTCAGGTTGCGTGATGAAGCGGTCTACTCCCGCACGGCGCGGCGGAGTTTTGCCGGCGCGGCCAGGGTGCGGCCGGATGGGGCATGAATACCCAGTGCGGCAATCGCGTCATTTTGTACGATATGCCGCAGCACGTCGCGCGGGATAATAGGCATGGGCGATCCCATGGCGAATTGATTGATGTTGTAGATTGTATCAATACATTCCGCTGCGGTGGAAAAGGGAAAATCACTGCCAAACAGCAGCCGGCTGGTTACCTGCAACTGATACGCCCGCAATAAGGCGTCCCATGCGATCCACGGCCGCCGCAACAGACCGGCGATTCCAGCAAATACATTGCCGTGTTTTGCCAACAGTGTCAATGTTTCATCCACCCACGGGTATCCGATATGACTGATGACCAATTTGAGGTCCGGAAAGCTGCGTGCGATTTCATCCAGCAGCAGGGGGCGGGCATATTCCAGTCGGGTGCGGGCAGACAGGTATGGCCCGTTGGAGAAGATAACCGGTAATTTTAATGCTGCCGCGGCTTCATAAACACGCATGGCCTGAGTATCGCAGGGGTGAAAATCCTGGGCGGCAGGCGAGATTACCAGTCCCTTCAGGAACACGCCGCGGCCGATTTCGGCCACCTGTGCCAAAGCATCGCTTTCAGTGGGATCCAGGCCGGCAAAGCCAATTAACTGATCTGAATGCTCGCTGCAATACTGTGCGATAACTTCATTAGGGATATCCGCGCCCAGATGGCGGCTCTTGAAACCCAACACAAAGCAGCGCTGGACCGGTTCGCAGGCCAGCCAATGGGATGCCGTGTCCGCCTTGGGCAGCAGGCGAATCTGTTCATGACCGAATCGCGTGGGCTGGGCGATGCGATTAATGGCCTCGCGGCCAAGCTGTTCCGGGCTTTGCCAGATGCTGGTATGACAGTCGATAATCATCAAATGCCAAGATACTCGCTGGGATTGGGCCGGGCAAGGGGCCGGGCGTGGCAATTTTTCCGGGCAGGGCCTAATTGTTGTGTTGCATGACGAGTTTCCAGTATTGCGGCCACTGATTGCTCTGTTCGATGGCTTCCAAG
>JAJYZY010000085.1 GCA_021799715.1 Planctomycetota bacterium
ATCAGACCGGGCCGTTTGATATGACTGCAATCGCCGGCAAGATAAAATCCGGCGATCTCAAACCCGGCACGCTGGTGTGGAAAAATGGCATGGCCAATTGGGCCGCCGCCGAAACAATTGATGAAATTAAGCCGCTTTTCCCGGTTCAGCCGCCGCCGTTGCCGCCAACACAGGCCTGACTGAACTGGGAATGACTTGGATGAATGTCCCGGAACAAGGTAAGTTATGAACTTCAGATGCCGGACCAGTCAATCGGCCATGGGTTGCCACCGTGTCCCTGCATGAATCCTCCGGAAATAGTTTGGCACAAGGTATAAGGAAAGCTGTCGCCGGTTCGGCTTCACATGGCCAGACGGTTTAAGCCGGTCATGGCTTCGTTTTCCAGCGGGGTGAACGTATGTTTGCCGGGCCACTGGTCGTGCATGATGTCCGCAAGCTGTGTCTGTCCGCCCATGGTAAATATCTCGCTGTGAACTTCGCGGATTTGTGAAAGTCTGTCAAAGCGCTGCCGACTGGCTTGGGCCAAAGCGAGTACGGCGGCGCGCAGCATATCTTCCCGTGTGTTGGCAAGGGTCAAATGATCAAAACAACCTGTGCGTTCTTCCATCGCGGTGCGATCTCCGGCTAAATACGGCGCAAAAGCGACTTCCATGTCCGCTTTCCCGCCCGGTTTTTGGTCCTGCAGTTGCCTGCCAATGTGTGCTGTAAGCTTGTGGAACTTTTTTGAAGAATAATCTGCGAACAAATTATCTTTCAGCCAGTGCATGGTCGATCCGCCCGCGGCAATGGTGCTTACCGCCAGCCACCGTTTGGCCAGGCGATGTCCCGTTCCCAATGGCCGCGTGAGAATATCACCCGCCGGGGCGGGCTTATCGAGGCATAGTGCCAGAACATCGGTTGATCCGGCACTGTGCACCATCCGCCCGGGGCGACAATCCGTGGAGAGCATGGCCGCACTGGTATCCACCATCGAGGCAAACACCGGACATCCTTCCGACAAACCCAACTGCTCCGCCGCCGCGCGTGTGACTTTTCCGGCGATCTGGTCGGCAAACAGCAGTTTGGGAAGCTGGGATTCCGTCAGCCCGATGCGTTGGCATAATTCCGGAATCCATCCTGACAATTTAATCGAATCGTATAAGCCCAGAAAAGCCGCCTGCGACGGGTCTATGACCCACTGGCCTGTCAGATGATCCAGCAGCAGAGTTGTCGGCTGACCGACGCAGGCGATGCGTTTGAATTCTGCGGGCTTATTCTGTTTGAACCATAAGAGCGTTGTGCTGGCAATGCCGCCAGGGAAGGGCCGATTGCCGGTGAGTTGCAAATGGCGCTGTGCACCGATGTCCTGTTCAATTTCTTCGGCTTGTTTCATGCTTCTTCGGTCCTGATGTGTCACACATCCAAACAGAACCGCACGGTGCTTATCCAACGCGACTACGCCCGGACAGAAACTGTCCATGGCAATGGCGTCAATATGGCCGTGAGAAGCGGTGATATGGCGGACGGCTTTGCGAAAACTTTTCAGCAGACCCGCGGCTGGAATTTCAACTTCCCTGCCCTTTAAGCTCGTGGAGATGGGGACATGTTCAATATGTTTGATGCGGCCGTTTTTGCAGAATGCCGCTTTAATGGAAGATGACCCGACATCAATGGCTAGAATTTTCATGCTGATCTCCAAAAAATATGGAAGAAATTGTCGGCTCGGCCGGTAATCGGAATATATGCTCCGCAAATTCCGCCGAGGCTTGTCCCGGCTGCGCATTGAACCATTGCACGGACTCAAAGCGCTTCAGCCAGGTGCGCTGCAATTTGGCGAGATGCCGCGTCTGAATTTTTATCTGCTCCACGGCGTCGTCCAGCGGCAGCGAACCTGTGAGATGCGCAATAATCTGTTTATAACCCACCGCCTCCCGGGCTTGCATGGACAGTCCATTCGGATTGGCCACCAATGAGCGGACTTCATTTAATAAGCCGCGCTCCATCATCAGGCCCACACGCTGATTGATCCGTCGATTCAAATCGGCCTTGTCACGCGCGACGCCAATGATGCGGTAATCCAGCCGGGGGCGTCCGGCCTGCCATTGTGTTTGCAGCGTGCTGATGCCGCATCCGGTGAGTTGATAAACTTCCAAAGCGCGGATAATGCGGCGCAAATCATTGGGATGAATTCGCTGCGCCGCAACGGGGTCCACCTGCGCCAGCCGCCGGTGCAATTCCGCGGTGCCGGAGTTTTCCGCCTCTAGCGAAAGTGCTTGCCGGATTTCCGGATTTGCCGGTGGGCCTTCAAATAAGCCCTCCAGAACCGCCCGCAGATACAACACCGTGCCGGCAACCAGAATAAGCGGACGCCCTTCCGCTTTGTGCCGTTGCATGATGGGCTCCGCCATGGCGGCGAACCGGGCCGCCGAAAAGCATTCCCATGGCTCGGCCACATCGATCATCTCATGTGGTATGGCGTTTCGCACGGCGGGACTTGGTTTGGCCGTGCCAATATCCATGCCCCGGTAAACCTGCATCGAGTCAACCGCCATGATCGTGGCGGGCCGGCCGTCCGCATTGGTCCATTGCATGGCCAATGCTTCCGCTAATTCCGATTTCCCCGACGCGGTGCATCCAACAACAACAAGAAGCTTTTCCATAACAATAGTATAATAGTTTTCCGTACCGCCGGATGCTCTTCGGCGCTGTACAACACGGCAGGGTGAATGATTATGCCAACGGATTAAAATCAGGGCATGCTGCAAATGCTTGGCTGAATATCCCCTCAATGGCCTGGCCGGCGGAGTTTTACCATGGGCTGGAACGTGTATGGCGGAAAATACACCGAAGCGGTGATGCTCATATTTTACGGTGCCGTAACCGCCTTTGCGGTCATCGGCTTAACCGGGTGCTCCTATTGGCCCGCCGTGCGCGAGTCTTACGGGCAGCGCGTACGGATACTTGATGGCGCGGTGGCTCAACCGGCCCGCCTGGTTGTGGTTCGGGCCAAAGTCATGTCACTGCGCTATCCCCATCACGCCTGGATCATATTATCACCGCCGGACACCGACGGTGATTCCGAAATTTCCACGCCCAGCGGACCAAACTGCACCGGCCCCGTCAATACCGAGCCGGATGCTGACGATGGCCCATCCATCAGCGAGCACATTTTTGTGACAGCCATGGCCTATCTGAAAATTCTCCATGGAACCGTGCCGCATCATGCCGGTGTCCGCTATGTTGATCTTGATTTTGGCAATGATCAGATCATGGAATATTATCTGACCGTCGGGCGCACCGTGACATTGCGTTTCACGCCGGGTGGAAGGCTGTATGATATTCCCCATGCGCCGCCGTGATGGGGCCATGCTCTCCGCCTTTTTCCCGCGTGACACTCTTGCCGGCGCGAAAAGTATTCGACGTTCGCGGCAATCCGGCGTTTCCGTTCTACGGTCGCTGGTGTACAGTACCCACCGTTGGCAGGCAGGCTGCCGCGATTGCGGCGGCGGCGGCCGCCGCGGTTTCAATGCGTAAAATGTTTTCGCCCAGTCTTACCGGTGCGGTAATTTGCCCAAGCATGTCCTGTTCCTCCGGACTCCACCCGCCCTCTGGGCCAATCATGATGGTCAATAACATGTTCTCCGCGCCGGGATAATCAGTGTCATGTTGTTGACGCCAAGCGACAAGGCGCTGCGCTAAATCTAGTTTTGCATCAACATGTGTCCATATTATGGTTCCCAAATCCGCGCGCGCCAGAAACTGCCGGGGCGTTTGCGGATCTTTAATAACCAGCAGGCGGTTTCGTCCGCACTGTCTGGCTGATTCAACAGCCAAACGCCTCCATTTTTCCATTTTGCCCTCTTCCGCGACGGGGTGTACGACGCTGTAGCGGCAGTCCAGCCAGACCAGCGCGGCGGCACCGAGTTGGCTGATCTGTTCCAGCAATTGATGTGACCGATCCGCTTTGGGTACGGCGGTGGCTATGGTCACCCGGCAGGGGGGAGGCGGCTCAACGGTTATGGGGCCTGTAAGTTCATAATGGCAATGCTTTTTTTCAATGATAATGCGGGCCGGTGCCGACTGTCCCTCACCGTCAAAGATCATGACGCCCTGCCGGTTATCCAGACGCAACACATCGCGGGCGTGATGCCCCTGATCGTCCGGCAATTCGCCCGCAGATGCCATGGGTGAAACGTAAAATCGCGGCATGCTCATGATGGCACCTTATTGGATAACCACTTTGGGTGTCGCCGCGGATTTGCTCATTCGTCGCAGGACCAGCAAATCGGCATCGGAATTAACTCCCGACGGGCCGGTCCATTGCAGTACCGAATTGGCCACGCGAAAGCCTTTTTCCACGGCGTATGGTGGAAAATCTGCCGCGCTGTTGCGCTGCGGATCACTGATCCACACTACGCCTTGCGGTGCCAGCAGCTGGTCTATCGCATGAAGCAAAATGGAATGCAGACGCCGTTCATACAGCACATCGGACGCGATAATCCAGTCAAATCTTTCATGGATCGGATCCCGCCAATCCATGTGGCGGGCCTGCACCAGATCGGCGGGAATGTGGTTGCAGTTGGCATTAAATGCGGCAAAATCCACCGCTTCGGGATCATAATCCGTGAATGTCACATGCCAGCCGCGCTTGGCGGCGGCGATACCGGCTATGCCCAGGCCGCATCCAAGTTCAATGGCGCGCGGCGGGGCGGCGGACTTCATCGGCCAGGTAGGCGGCGAATCCTGGCTGTTTAGAATATGCTCGGCCAGCATGAGGCTGCTGGGCCAGATTACCGGCCAGTACGGCAGATAATTATCCTTTTGATATCTTGCTTCAACGGTTGGATCATCCAGCAGCGAGTCCGGGTCAGCCGGGGCGAATACATCCAGTCGATGCGCTCCGGCAGTCAATTCATGAAGCCGGATGGGATAACGCGACTGCAATGGCGGGCGCTGGCTCATTATTGCTTTTCCGTTCCCGACGTTGCTTGATCGGCGGTCGGCGAGGTTGTCGGTACAGCTGTCGATTTGGCGGCCTGTGTGCTGGGCGACGCGCTATGGTGGGTGGTGAGGATAATCGACGCGACAATACCAATGAACAGAACGATGGCTGTGGCAATGACAAAGCGCGTCCAGGGTGACAGGTTCAGCCCTTCAATGTTGTCATCCGCACCCGATTTTTTCTTCTTTGGAGCCAGCAATGGGTCATAAGCCAGCATGGATTGTTCGTCGGCACCCCCGAGCGCCGCGGCCTCAATTTGAATGGCGGCCGCCAGACGCGCCCATACGTCGGCGGGCATGGCCGTTTCGGCGGGATCGGCTGCGGCGGTTGCGGCCGGCTCTCCAAGCTCGGCTTTTATGTGGTCCGCCAGCCACTGTACTTGACCATCGCGCGGGGCCTGATTGCGGGCATATTCGCGAAAGGCGCTGCGGATTCCACGCTGCAGCGCGGTTTCCACAACGCTCGATGTGCCGCCCTTACAGGCTACGGCATATAGCGTATTGCGATGCGCTTCGAGCAATTCAATAAATTTACGGCCGGTGGATTCAATCATCAGCGTGTTCCATGCCCGGATTGATTATTGGCTTGCCGGTTGAGTCGTCGGCAGCGGTGCCGCCAGCGCCTCGGAAATGGTCACGCCGTCATGTTGCATTTTTTCGATCAGCCCCGGCATGACCGGATCCAGTTGATAAACGCGGATGTATAAAGCGCGGGCGTTGGGCTTTTCCCCAATGCCGTCATAAAATTCCGCAACCTGCATCAGCACGTCCGGATTGGATGGAGCCATGGCGGCGGCTTTCGCGAAATTCACGCGGGCATCATCCAGATCGCCTATGCGTTTGTAAAACCGCGCCACGCGCAGGCGGCCGGTGACCCGCCCTGTTAGTTCCGCATCGCGCTCCAGAAAATTCATCGCTTCATTGGGCCGCCCGGCACGGATCAGAGCTTCGGCCAGGGCACTTTTCACATGACCATAATTGGGGTCAACCGTCCAGGCGGTTTTATAATGAAATGCCGCCTCCTGATAACGCGCCAGCATGTAATCCGATGCACCGGCGTAATAATTGGCCCGCGGATCAGCCGGGTTGTATTTCAACGCATCATTAAATTTTGCCAGGGCGGATTGATAATCACCCCGGTGATACAGGGACAAGCCCTGATTGCGCAATTTCATGGCCGGACTTTCGCATCCCGCCAGCACCATCGCACTTGTGGCCAGCACAAGCAGGCCCATCCGTGACCAGTGTTTTGAACGTTTAACTTCCATAAAATAGTTCTCCTGCCGTATTCTGTCATAGAAGATGGTAACATTGAACCATGGTTTGGCAAGACTTCAAGCAAAAAGTTTTCCGATTTGCGATCTTAAAGCATGTCCGCGAAACCGATATCCACTGGGATTTACTGCTGCAATTGCCTGATCGCCCGCTGCTGGCAACCTGGCAAATTCGCCTTGATCCAGTCCGGTGGGAACATGAAAATGGCCCAATTCCGGCACTTGAACTGCCTGATCACCGCCTGGTGTATCTCGATTTTCAGGGCGACATCTCCGGCGGACGCGGACATGTGTCGCATATTGACGGCGGCAAAATAGAAATTGCTCGCGGGGAAAAAAATATCATCACATGCTTTCTCCGCGGCCAATTGCTGCATGGCTCAACGTCCTTGAAGCGTATGATGGTCGAAGGGGAAACGTCCTCGCGGCAGTGGGAGTTAACGTTTAATGCCAGTCCGGGATGTCTACCGGTGGAAGGTTAAATGCCCGTCCATGATCAACACCGGTCATGCCGTTGCCCCGCCGGCCAATCCGCCGCGGGGTTCCACCGCGCAATTATTCCTGAACAAGAACCGATGTTTGTGCCTGACCGCACTCCAAAGTCGCAACCGTTATCCCGCCGCATCCGATCATTGGGGAGCATTAGCTTGATGCGGAAGCGTCAAGTTGGATGCGAAATGGTGTATGGATTTCTGCTTCAACCCCCTTCGGCGCGACTGCCACCGATTGCCACGGTTGAAATTGAATTTCAGCCATTACCCGCAGTCCCGCAAACAACCATAATGCTCCCGCATTAGGCTATTGTTGGTACGCATCGTTAAACGACCATGATGGCACAGATCCCGGTGATCCATGTAGCGTGGAATAAATCAACCGTGCCATCCGCCGCATCCAATTATTGATGGGAGCATTAGCTTGATGCGGAAGCGTCAAGTTGGATGCGAAATGGCGTATGGATTTCCGCTTCAACCCCGTTCGGCACGACCGCCACCGATTGCCACGGTTGAAATTGAATTTCAGCCATCACCCGCCGCACCGCAAACAACCATAATGCTCCTGCATTAGGCTACTGTTGGTACGCATCGTTAAACGACCCCGGAAACACCGGCGACATGGGGCTCCAAACTGTGAACGGTAATCCGAAAGTTTAATGCCCTTTACCGCCGTGAACATCCGCCCACGGCTGACACATTCGTGCCCATGTCGCTTGGCCTGCGGGGTGCTTTTATGGCATGATATGCCCTGAGAGACCACCGGAGCGTCCAAGGACATCGGAGCGTGCGATGCAGATATTCCGAACCAGCCGACTTTCAGCCACCGCCGGTGCCGGCGATTTTGTTGATCAGGTGGAACCGATTCTGCGTCAGGCGGTGGAACCGGTCTCGTCCGCGGCCATGGCGGTGTGGGATGTGCGGCAACTCACTGATGGGCGTAACTTGTATCATTTGTGCCTGCACGACGCGTGGTCGCATATTCACCAGCATTTTTCCGCGGAGGAAATCGCGCCGGACATGCCGCTGCCGAGGCTGGTATGGGAAAAACTGGCCCTGTTCCTCAGCTGCGCCCGGCGCGTGCGTTTTTCCATACACGAGGGAACCTTCGCAACCGAAGCATTGGCGAATTTGCGCCTGGCGTTGAACCAGATTCCCGGCATCGGCCACAAGGGCCTGAAAATCCAGAACCAGTGTGAGATTATTCCCTGCAATGCGTTTGTACCGGCCACCGCCATGCGCCTGACCGAATTCTCCCTGGAAGTTGATGCCTCCGTCGCGGATCTGGTAGCCCATGCCCTGCGGGACTGCGGCTTCCAGGTGCAAAGCCGCACGGTGATTCGCAACGGCTGAAATGGAACGGCCAACGGAAAATCAGAGAAATTCTCTAGTACGCTTGGATTCGCGATATTGGTTTGTTAGCATGTTATAAGGTTTGAATGGAGCGGCACGCAGCATGAGCGACTGGCAGGAAGCGGAGCAACGTGTTGAACGTGCTCATGAACTCTACGAGCGGGGGCGCTGGGAAGAGGCGCTGTCTGAACTTCGCCGGGCCATTGAAATTAATCCCCACAACGGTGCCTGGTATTTTAATCTCGGTTTAACCCTGGACATGATGGATCGCTACGATGAGGCCTTAAAGGCCTTTCAGCAGGCCATTGTGCTGGATCCCAATGATGTGGAATCCCTTACCGCGGCGGGCACGGATTGCACGCGCGTGGGCAAATTTCAGAAGGCCATTGAATTTTTTGAGCGTGTGGAACGCATTGATTCCACCGTTGAAGCCTGCTATTGCAATCGCATAGCGGCATACAGTGAAATGGGGGATTTTGACCGCGCG
Organism: Planctomycetota bacterium; assembly: GCA_021799715.1. The sequence continues at coordinate 8,586 of JAJYZY010000085.1, forward strand.
GAGGAAATGTTTTATCTGGCCCGGCAATACCGGGAAAAGTGTCCGCTCTGTTTTTACAACATGGGTATGGCGCTATTCAACCGCGGGCGCTATGACCGGGCATTATGGTGCTGGCAGCAGGTGCTGGAGCTGGAATCCGATTACCCTCAGGTGCACGCCCGGATTGCCGATGTATTCTGGGCCAAGGGGCGGCTGCCGGAAGCCCGCAATCATTTATTTGAGGAATTGCGCGCCGACCCCGGCAATCTTGATACCTTGCTGGACCTCGGTGAACTGCTGATGGAAATGGGGCAGGATGTTCCGGCAGCGGAAAAATTCCGGCAAGTGCTGGATTTAGACCCCGATGATTGCACGGCACATTATCAATTGGGCGTTTTGGCGCAAAAAGCCGGTGATTGGCGGCTGGCGCTGGAACGGTATAAATTTGTCCTGCGGCAAGACCCGCACTTTATCGGCGCTCATTTGCAAATTGCCCAGACCCACCACCGACAGAAAAACCATGCCGAGGCGCTGTATCACGCCAATTGTGAATTGGCCCAAAAAGAATTTGACGATGCGACCCTGCTGGATTTGGGCAACTTATTTCTGGATATGGCGCAATATGATTCTGCCCAGGCCGCCATGCGCCGCCTGCTGGATCAGACCCCCAACAATGCCGACGCCCGGCATGGTCTTGCCGTGGCCATGCTCATGGCCCATCGCCTTGATGAGGGTATTGAACAGTGCAAATTGGCGCTGAAGCTTCAACCCAAGCACAGTTCGGCCATGTTCAATCTGGCGTTGGCCTACATGTCCAAACATGATTATGCCCGCGCCCAATATTGGGTGCGGGAAGCTCTGGACATTTCCCCGGATGACGCGCAGTTGCGACACATTCAGCATCGGCTCTGGTTGGAGTCCCGGTGGCATCGCATCTGCCAATGGCTTCGGCAGGGGGCCAAGGCCATTGGGATCGGGGCGTAGGGATGAGTATACTCGGCACGGCTATCAAAGAGACATCCTGATCCCGTGTTGATGCCGCAAAATCAGGACGCATCCGCACTTATCGCTCTTTAATAACGTACCACAATGGGCTGCTGAGGGTATAAAGCAACCACCGATGACTCGGATTAAACGGATAAGCGGGATGGCACTGATTGTGATCCGCGA
>JAJYZY010000003.1 GCA_021799715.1 Planctomycetota bacterium
CGACAGCTTTTTATGGAGTAACACGATGAAGCACAAAAATAGAAAATCGGGCTTTACAAACCAGAAAACATCTCGCTTCGCGCCCACAACCCCTTGGCCTCCCGTCAATCCTAATTTATAGGCGTGATAGAGCACTAGCGGGAGCAATGGGATTCAGAGCATCCACAGGACTCGGATGCACCGCAGCCCGAAGAATCGGACACCCTGGCGGCGTAAGAAGGTTTATTACCTGCACGTACTGAATTGCGAAAAACAACCTCCCGCAACAGCAGCGTTGTGGCATTTTTAGACTGTTTCGGCCACCGCCGAATTTTGTCCCGCATTTCAGGACAATTGATCCCTTTACATTTTTAGATAAGTGTTAATAATAACCCGGCTCTGGTGTTATGGCATGAGGGAATGGCTATGGATGTAACGGTTAGACTCAAGCAGGTTCAGCAGCGAATACAGGCAGCGGCGGCCCGTGCGCGCCGCGATCCGAAGGACATCACGCTGGTGGCGGTAAGCAAGTATGCCGAAATGGAACAAATCCAGCGGCTGATCACCGCGGGCCAGCGCGTATTTGGGGAAAGCCGGGTACAGCATTTGCAAAGCCGTGATCAGGAAGTACGTGATTGGCTCACCGAGACTCTGGCCGATGGCGCGGAGATAGCGGCGCAGATTCAATGGCACATGATAGGCCATTTGCAGCGGAACAAGGCGGCCATGGCACTGGATATATGCTCTATGATCCAGAGCGTTGATTCCCTGCGGCTGGCGGAACACCTCAATGAACTGGGCGGCCGGCGTGAAAAGGCGGTTAAAATCCTCATGGAGGTCAATACGACTGGGGAAGAATCAAAAAACGGGGTTCCCCTGCCGGCGGCGATCCACATGGCCGAACAGTTTGAAACCTTGGCGCACCTGCAACTTGTGGGGTTGATGACCATGGCCCGGCAAACGGCCAATCCGGAAGACGCCCGGCAAAGCTTTGGCACCTTGCGGGAACTATTTGACGAATTGCGTTTCCGCGACATTTGCGGCCCGCATTTCCAGCATCTTTCCATGGGCATGAGCGGCGATTTTGAAATCGCCATCGAAGAAGGTTCCACCCTGGTGCGCATCGGCTCCGCCATCTTCGGTACCCACCACGAACCCGCCATCGAACTGGAATCCTGATATAACCTGTCGTTGACGGCTTGATGAGGTGGTACTCCGGCTGGATGGCGAATCGATGTGGATGATTGCAAACGCATTTGCGCATCTGGCCCATAAACTTGTTATACCGACTGCAAAAAGGTTATCATCATCCTGTACACTGGTCTTTTGTAGATGTCAGGATATTTGGCCATGAAAAATTATCGCAAAGAATTAACGTTTGATGTTCCGAGTCGCCGGGCATTTATTAATATTACGCCGCAGGTGCAGGCGGCTCTGGAAGAAAGCGGCATTGCCGAAGGCCTGCTGCTGGTCAACTCCATGCATATCAGTGCCAGTGTTTTCATCAATGATGACGAGCCGGGCCTGCTGCGGGACTGGGAGACCTGGCTGGAACAATTGGCACCGGAAAAACCCCACAACCACTATCGGCACAATGATTTCGGGGAGGATAACGCCGATGCGCACCTGAAGCGGACGATCATGGGGCGGGAAGTGACGGTAGCCGTAACCGGCGGCAAGCTGGATTTCGGGCCTTGGGAACAGATATTCTACGGCGAATTCGATGGGAAGCGGCGCAAGCGCGTATTGATAAAAATCATCGGTGAATGACTTATCCAACGGCGGATTGGTTCGGAGCCGACGGAGCTTCACCGGTTAAAATCGTCGCGTGAAGATTGACTTCACGCCGGGCGTATACGCGGCCCGACCAGACGCTGCCGCCGCGAACGTAATAATCCCAGATGCTCGCGGCCAGTACACCAAGGCAGAAAAGCATGCCCATCGGCATAAACAAAGGTGATCCGGGTTTCTGACAGGTGATGCAACGCAGGCGCTCGAAGTGTACGAAGAATACGGCGTTAAGGGCGATTGCCAGAACCACCGCGACGCCCCATGCCAGAGTGGGTTGCAACGCCATGCCAATGATTGCCGAAATTAAATACAGTGGTACACAAACGCCGCCCAGGAACATGATCAGCGTCGTGAATAGCGCGATAATCGGGCTGCAGCGTAATCCGGCGTACGCATTTTTTTTCAGCCCTCGAAACGTGTCGATCAAGCCTTCATACATTCGGCCGCTAAGCAGTTCGCGCGTGCAAACGGTGAATACCTTCAGACCATGGGCGCGCGCCCGTGTGCCTAATGCCAGGTCTTCCACGAGTTGCTTATGGATCGCTTCATGTCCTCCGATGGATTTGTAAGCGCCGGTGCGAAACAGCATGTATGCTCCGCCGGTGAGCGGAGTGGGATTTGTGGGATCATTGGACCGGTAAAGCGGAGCTAACGTCAACAGGGCATGTTGCGCCATAAGCATGACCGCTTGTTCCAGCAGTCCGCCGGTTTCCATGCGCGGCAACAGGCTGAGCATGTCAATATTGCGATGATGCATCAATTGCACCATTTTCCGCAACGACTGGGGATGGTGCCAGATATCCGAGTCGGTAAACAGAACCATATCACCGTCAATCAGGCCCACCGATTGTTGAATTGCCCAGACCTTTCCTCCCCATCCGGCCGGGGGCGGTTGATGATGATCAATGACGTGCAGATGTGGATGCCGGGCCGTAAGTTCGCGGCAAATCTCCCGTGTGTTGTCGGTGGATTGGTCATCGATGAAAATGACCTGATAATCAGGATAATCCAATTGACACAGCGACCCAAGCGTGTGCCGCAGAACATGACCCTCATTGCGGCCAGGGGCGATAATCGTCACTCGGGGCCACGGATTCGGATCGCCGGGGTACTGGGCCGGCGCGTCATTCAGACTCACCACGGAATTCAAAGCAGTGGGGATCGTGTCCTGGTCGAAAATGAAGCGGTTCATAGTGCGCATGGCTTTGGAAAAACTGATGCGCGTCCAAATGGCCAATAGTAAAAGCAGCCAGCCCGCCAATATCCACGCTGCCATATTTTGCATTAACGCCCATCCTTCAGGATTTCGATTTCTATTTTTACATACGCAAGGCACGGGCGACTGGATCAGATTGACGCTTCATCAAGTCGCCTTAAAGCCGGTCAAGAGCGTCCAATTCCGCCTCGCTGGCCCGCCCCTGGATGAATCTCTGAACCTCCGGATCGGAGCAGTCGCGAATTTCATCCGCGGTACCTCGATACACAATTTTTCCATGCAGGAGCATGACAATATAATCGGCAACTTTAAAGGCGCTGGCCATGTCGTGGGTCACGACAATTCCGGTGACTTTAAATTGTCTTTGCAGTTTTAGAATCAGTTCATTTATGACATCCGAACGTATGGGATCCAGGCCGGTGGTTGGCTCATCATACAGCAGCACTTCGGGATTCATGGCCATCGCGCGGGCCAGGGCGACGCGTTTTTTCTGCCCACCGGATAAATCGGCCGGCATTTTCTTTTCCGACCCCGCCAATCCCACGATGGAAAGCTTTTCATGGACCGTGTCGGCTATTTGCGCGTCACTAAAGCCGCCTTCCTGCCGCAAGGGGAATGCGATATTTTCTCCCACATCCATCGAGTCAAACAGGGCGCTTAACTGGAAAAGAAATCCGAAACGTTTGCGGATTGGCTCCATTTCCTTTTCCGCCAGATTATCAATGCGCTGGCCATGAAAATATATTTTGCCGGAATCGGGCTTTAGCAGTCCGACAATGTGTTTCAACAGCACGGATTTTCCGGTACCGGAAGGGCCGATGACAACGGTTGTCCGATCCGCCGGAATGTCCAGCGTCAGGCCGTTGAGGACAACCAGCGGGCCGAAACGTTTGTGAACATCTTCAAAACGAATCACCGGCACATCGGAGTTTTGCTTAGATGGTGTGGGCATAGACACGTGACTCACAGGATACTGGGTTGATTAGGCCAGAGCATCACATAGATATTGTTGAGCATGACCGCGAGAATAAAATTTGCCAACAGAATCACGCAGAAACCGGCGACAAAACTTTCGGTGCAAGCCCGCCCCACGCCTTGAGCTCCGTTTCCGCAGCGAAAGCCTTTATAACATGCAATTGTCGATATGACCAAGCCAAAGAAAAAGGCCTTAATCAGACCCACAAAAACGGTAAACATGTCCATCCCCGTCTGGGCGTAATGCCAGAACGGGTAATTTCGGACACCCTCCACCCCGACCGAAATCAGCCATCCGCCCAAAATACCGATGGAATCACTGAATACCGTCAGTACGGGAGTCATGATGATACACGCCAGGACCCGCGGCACCACCAGCGTCCGCACTGGATCCGCCGCCATCACGCGAAGTGCGTCAATTTGTTCGGTGACGCGCATGGTGCCAAGTTCCGCGGTCATCGATCCGCCAAGCCGGCCCGCAAGCATCACCGCCGTGAGCACCGGACCAATCTGCTTTACCACGCTGATAACAATGACCGAACCAACCCGGTTGCCCGCCCCAATCGCCTTAAATTGCGGATAGGCTTCCACCGCCAATACCGCGCCGATAAATCCACCTCCCAGCATCACGACCGGAATGGAAAGTGTTCCCATTTCATACATTTGTATGAAGAGTTCTCGAATGGTTCGGCGGTTCATGCCGGTAAATATGCCGTAGATAATTGAAAATAAAAAACATCCAAAATCCCCCAGCGTCTGCACCGCGCTGATGTTCCATGCCCCGATTGCCGCCAGAAATCCAGTGATCGGATTTGCCGGTCTTTCAGGCGAAGGGTGATTATTTCCCATATCTATATCCCTGCAAGCACATCAATCCAGGCGCATGTCAGCCGCCACGCATGCCATTGCGTCCCACCATTGTATACGCTTCGCGCCCCGCAGGGGTAATGCACCGGCTGAAAAATCGAGGTCATTGCGTCGAGAACCCTTCTTTGCCCCGCAGTACCGCCCAGATTCTGGGCAGGGCTGTCATAAAACGCTCCGGTATGCGCGAAAATCAGCCGTATCGCGGCATGGTGAACCGCACGGTGAAAATGCTAAAAATATGATCTCGGCTCTCAATTGTGCGTCATCCACGAAGATTATCGCAATTTATCCGAGTGACTTGAGCGGCTTTTTCCGGCTGCGGCATCGAAATTGCATCATAGATGAATGGTGAGGTTCACCGCGTTCTCCGATTCAAGGTGAATCGGCGTTGTCTCAAAAGGTATTTTTTGCCTTGAGATGACGGTAAAAAGCTTGAATCTCCGGTTACTTGTTCTTTCTTTTTTTAAGGAGGACGCATGCCTGCATTATGAAATCAGTGAGTCAAACCCCAGCGCAGTAGTGGGACAACGCATCCGCCCACCTTCCGCCAATGTTGCTTTGGATGCGGCAATCTGATGTGTCATCAGATTCGCCACGTTTTGTTATGCATTTTATGGGAGTATATCAGCTATGTTTTCCGATACCCTGAAACCTCAACTTTTAACCGCCTGTGCTGCCGCCGCCCTGTTTGGCATCAGCGGCCTATGCACCGCGGCGACCGTACCGGCGGGTTCCACAGCGGTTGTGGCATCGCCAGCGGCGAGTTCCTCGACCGCCGATGGCGCGGCGGCCGGCGAAGCGGTCAATGACTTGTTAAATAAACCCAGTTCCAGCGCCGGTGATTCAGTTGTCTCCCTGGACGACGCGGGCGGCGATACATTGGGTTCCGCCATGTCGGTTTTTATTCAATCAACTTTTTCAACGGATTATATTACGCCCCGCGGCTTGCATGTATCTAACAAAGGCGTGACCTGGCAGCCTCTGACGGTCATCAATATGGACGTTTACAGCGGAAAAGGCCTGATCAGCGATGTAACCGCTTATGGCGGAATCTGGCAGGACTGGAATACCCAGCAACATATCAAACCCGATGGCTCATTCCAGGAAATTGACCCGTTTGTGGGCGTTAAAACTACGATCGCCAAAGCTTTCACACTGGATTTCCAATATGTCGATTTCATCAGCCCCAACGGTTCGTATACCACCGAGCAAAACTTGTCGCTCAAGCTCTCTTATCACGATACGTTTCTTAAAGACTTTTCATTTAACCCGTATATCAATCCATTTTATGAGGTCACGGGCAGTTCAACCGTGGTGACGGGGAGAAATGGCGGGACGTTTGATGTTGAAGTGGGCATGGTGCCAACCTACACGCTCAAGGCAATTAAAGATTATCCAATCACCATCACGTTCCCGACGTGGTTTACCGTCGGCCCCAAGAATTTCTGGGATGCCACCGGACAGACCAAAAACAATTTCGGCGTGCTTTCATCGGGCTTGCAGTTGGCTATTCCATTGTCCTTTATTCCCAAGAAATTTGGCGCATGGACGGCCTTTACCGGCTTCCAGTATTACAACGAACTGAATAATAATCTCATGACCGCGTCGCATATTCTCGGGACCGGTGGACATCGGAATATTTATGTCGGCACGGCCGGCGTCAATGTATTTTTCTAAAGCGCCATGCGCTTCGTTTAATTCAATATTTAGAAAGGAATAAAAATGAAAACGATCAATAACCATTCCGCCACGCCTGTGGCGATGCGACTATGGCCGCTTCTGGCGCTGGCTTTAGCGGCCCTGCTGGTTCTCGGCGGGATATCCGGAAGAGCCTTGGCCGATACCACCGTCGGCGTTATTACTGTAGGTTCCACCAAGGATTGGGGCTACAACGAAGCCCAGGCTGTGGCCGGTAAATCACTGACGAAAATTCCGGGTGTAAAAGTGGTGGTTCAGGATAATGTGCCGGAAACCATCGCCGTTACGCAGACCATGGAGAGCATGATCAACTTTGACAATGCGAAGGTGATTTTTGCCACATCGTACGGTTACTTTCCCTTTGTCTGTAAATTGGCCCCGAAATATCCTAATGTGCTGTTCGTGCACTGCGGTGGTGATTACGTGGCCGGCAAAACGCCGAAAAACGTCGCGACATATTTTGGTGATGTCGATGAAGTTGAATATCTAACCGGAATTGTGGCTGGTTACACATCTAAAAGCGGTAAGCTGGGCTTTATTGCCGCCAAACCGATTCCGCAAGTATTGCGGGACATCAATGCCTTTACTATGGGAGCGCGGTCGGTAAACCCGAAAGCCACATGTACCGTGGTATTTACCGGTGATTGGTTTCAACCGGTAAAAGAAGCGCAGGCCGTCAACAGCCTGGCGGACCAGGGAATTGACGTTGTAACCATGCACGTTGACAGCCCTAAGCAGATCATCCTCACGGCCAAGAGTCGGGGAATTTATGTCTGCGGTTATCACTTTGACGGCGCGGCGCTGTATCCGCAAGGGTTTCTGACCGGATCGGCATGGAATTGGGCGCCGATTTACAAGGAACTCGTCACGGACGTCATGCAGGGCAAGCCATATCCCCACAGCATTATGGAAGGCTTCCGCGATGGCGTGGTGAAGCTTGATCCGTTTGGTCCGGCGGTTTCCACCAAGGCCAAACTGGCGACGCTTGCGGTGAAAAAAGAGTTCATGGCCGGGAAGTTCCAGATATTCAAGGGGCCGCTTTATTCCAATACCGGCAAACTGGTTATTCCGGCCGGGGTTGTGTACCACGACAACGCCCCGACGCTTGATGGAATGAATTATCTGGTCAAAGGTGTCATCGGCAAGATCAGTTGGAATTGAACATGCGTATAAGTCAACCGCAAATGTGGCTTCATTTTCCCATGGTCAACGCCGTGCGGGCACGCAGTGGATTTCTTCTGCGACTTGCAGAATCGCTGACCATCACCGGGGTGGCTCTCCTCGCCTCGGTGATGGTCTTCAGCGTGTTCGTGGCGATTATGAAGGTAAATCCGCTTCAGGCGCTCTATGCGATGTATCTGGGCGCATTTGGCACCAGCTTTTCCTGGCAGGTTACGCTGGTGAAAGCGTCGCCGCTGCTGCTGACCGGCCTGTGTACGGCGCTGCCCATGCGCACTGGACTGATTATCATCGGTGGTGAAGGCGCTTTCGTTCTGGGCGGCCTGTTTGCCGCCGAGGCGGCGCACTGGGTGTTCGGCGCTCCAACGTTGATCGTCTGGCTGGTCATGGCGGCCGCCGGATGCATCGTCGGCGGCATCTGGATCATGATTCCGGCGGCATTGCGTGTGTATCGCGGCGTTAATGAAACCATCAGCACGCTGTTGATGAACTACATAGCCATTGCGATATTCAATCAACTTGTTGAAGGGATTTTTCATGATCCCAATTCTTTGAATAACCCATCAACGTACAGCATCGGCGATAACAATATGATCGGCGACATAGGCAATTCGCAAGTGCATTGGGGACTGATCGTGGGCATTGGAGTCTGTATTCTTGCCTGGATACTCGTGCACCACACTACGATGGGATTTGCCGCCGACCTTGCCGGCGGCAATGCGAAGGCCGCCCGGCTTTCAGGCATCAGGATCAACCGGGTGATTCTCTGGTTCGCTTTTCTGGGCGGAGCCTGCGCGGGCCTCGCCGGCATGATCCAGGTAGCGGCGGTTCAGGAGCGGGCCAATGACGGATTAAATGTCGGTTACGGTTATGCCGGAATTCTCGTGGCATTCATGGCGCGCCAGGATCCATTGGCCATTATTCCCGTGGCCGTGTTACTCGGCGGTGTGCATGCGGGCAAGATTCTTCTGGCGACGCAGTTGGGCCTGCCGAATTCAGCGGCCCTGGTATTTCAGGGTTTGCTGTTTCTCTTTATTCTCGGCGCGGAAACGCTTTACGGCCGGTTCTCCATCTTCCAACCACGGGTGCGGACATGAGTCATAGTTTAGGATATTGGGGTATACCCTTGGCCGTTCTGGGAGGCATACTCCGGCTAAGTCCACCATTTCTCTTTGTGAGCCTGGGTGAATGCCTGACCGAAAAAAGCGGGCGCATTAACCTCGGACAGGAAGGCACGCTGGTAATGGGAGCCATGAGCGCGTATGGCATTTCATATCTCAGTGGATCGCCGTGGCTGGGTGTGCTGACCGCCGGAGCCGTGGGTTTCATGCTCGGTGGGATTCACGGCTGGTTCTGCTCGCGTCCGCGCGTCAATGATATCGCACTGGGAATTGCCATGATGTTCCTCGGCGAAGGGTTGGCGTTTTATCTGGGTCGCGGCCTGATTCAACCCCAGGCCCCGCAGTTGGCTTCCATTAATCTCGGCTGGTGGAGCCGGCAACCGGAAATAGTCGCGGCGCTGAAAATCAATATTTTGCTTCCGGTGGGATTGGCCCTGGCAATATTGATGTGGTGGGCGTTTCGATATACCCGCTGGGGGATGGTCGTGCGGCTGGCGGGGGAAAGTTCGGATGCTTCGCGGGCCATGGGATATTCCATCAACACCATCCGTTTTCTGGCAACATCCGTCGGAGGCTTTATTGCGGCCATCGGCGGCGCGTTTCTCTCGCTGTATTACCCGGGATCATGGAATGACAATATTTCCAGCGGACAGGGGCTTATGGCTGTGGCGCTGGTGATCTTCGCGCGATGGAATCCAATAAACTGCATTTACGCGGCGATTATATTTGGCGGTGCCAAGGCCATCGGGCCGGCGCTGCAGGCCGCCGGCTTTAGTTCTTACACGTACCTCATCAATGCCGCGCCGTATGTGCTGACCATGGTCATTATGATCATGACCTGTTCGCGGACGAAAGCCTGGGTTGGTGCGCCGGCAGAACTTGGCGCGAGTTTACGGTAGATGATAATGGACATTCAAAAACAATATCCACAGATTAGCGCCGAGCTGTATGCGTGGCCATTTGACGCCGACCTGCGCCCCGCCAATACCGCATTGCTGGTCATTGACATGCAGCACGATTTTTGCAGTCCCGGTGGTTTTATAGATCGCCTCGGGCTGCCGACAGCCGGCACGCGGGCGATTATTCCGGCCGTGCGCCAGGTTCTGCTGGCCATGCGGCGTGCCGGATTTCATATCATACACACGCGGGAGGGACACCGTCGCGACCTGGCGGACGTGCCGGCCAATAAGGCCTGGCGTCTGGCGCGGGCGGGCGTGCCGATTGGGGCGAACCCCGGTCCATGCGGCATGGTATTGACCCGTGGTGAACCGGGATGGGAAATTGTCCCCGAACTGGCACCTCTGGCCGACGAGCCGGTTATCGATAAGCCGGGCAAAGGGGCGTTCTACGCCACGGATATGGAGCTTGTGCTGCGCACGCGAGGCATTCGCAATCTTGTTATAACCGGGGTCACAACGGATGTATGCGTTCACACGACATTGCGGGAAGCCAATGACCGGGGGTTTGAATGTCTGCTTCTGGAAGACTGCTGCGCGGCAATAAATCCGGCCAGTCATGCCATGGCCGTGTGGCAGGTGCGCGTGGGGGCGATTTTTGGTGTGGTTACGCAGTCCGCTGAATTATTGAGGGTCATTGCATGATTAAAGCCGGCATCATTCAGCAGAGATGGGTTGCGGCGGAGCCTTACGCATGGCCCTACAACGGGGATTTGCGCCCGGAAAACACCGCCCTTATCATTATCGACATGCAGACGGATTTCTGTGGAAAAGGCGGATATATCGATTTGCTTGGATATGATGTTTCCATTACCCGCGCCTGCATCGATCCGATTCGGAAATTGCTGGCGGCCATGCGGGCGGCCAAGTTTCACATTATTCATACGCGGGAAGGACATCGCCCCGATTTATCCGACCTTCCGGACAACAAGCGGTGGCGATCCCGCCAGGGCCATGCCGGCATCGGCGATCCGGGGCCGTGCGGCCGCGTACTGGTTCGTGGCGAGCCGGGCTGGGATATTGTGCCGGAATTGTATCCGCTTCCCGGCGAACCGATTATCGATAAACCGGGCAAAGGCTCTTTCTATGCCACGGACTTGGATATGATTTTGCGGCAGGGTGGCATTACCAATCTTGTTCTGACCGGCATTACCACGGATGTATGCGTGCATACCACCATGCGCGAAGCCAATGACCGGGGATATGAATGCGTGCTTTTAAGTGATTGCTGCGCCGCTACGGATCCGGCCAATCACGTTGCCGCGGTCAACATGGTCAAGATGCAGAATGGCGTTTTTGGTTCCGTCAGCACGTCATTACAGCTTATGGAGGCCATTCAATGATTGAAGGTCGTATCGAAGTGACAAAACATGGCGCGCCGGGACTGGAAGTCATCGGCATGAGCAAACGATTCGGCTCGCTTAAAGCCCTGGATGATGTCTCTCTCAAAGTGCAGCCGGGAACGATTCATGCGCTTCTGGGCGGCAACGGCGCGGGAAAGAGCACACTGGTAAAATGCGTGATGGGCTTTTATCACGCCGACGCCGGCGATATTGTCCTGGGACCCCGGCAAGTTACCGTCCGCGACCCGCGCGAGGCGCGCGAGCTTGGCATGGGCATGGTATACCAGCATTTTACCCTGGTGCAGAATATGACCGTGCTTGAAAATCTGGTGTTGTCGCGCGGTAAAATTCCGGGCGTTATCAACTGGGGGCGGGAACGGCAGGAAGTTGAACACTTTATGACCACAACCCCGTTCAAGCTCCGGGCGGATTCCAAAATCAGCTCCCTCTCCGCCGGCGAGAAACAGAAACTGGAGATTCTCAAGCAATTGTATCTGAACACTAAATTGCTGTTTCTTGACGAGCCTACATCTTCACTGACACCGGGGGAAACCGAGGAAGTGCTGGGAATGCTGCAGGCGATGGTTAAGCGCGGAGATTTAACCATTATTCTCATAACGCATCGCTTTCGGGAGGTGATGCGGTTTGCCGATGCCTGCACCATTCTAAGAAACGGAAAGCTGGCCGGTTCGGGCCTGGTGAAGGAATTGGATCAACAACAAATGTCCGATTGGATGATCGGATCAGACCAGACAATACAGACCGCGTCCCGCAAAGATATTGAGAGCGGAAAAGTCAAGCTGGAACTCTGTGAACTTGAGGCCGTTGATGATACCGGCGTGCCGGCTCTGGAAAAGTTGAGTCTCGCCGTGCGCGGCGGTGAAATCGTTGGAATTGCGGGCGTTTCCGGTAACGGCCAGCGGGCATTGATAGAAGTCATCGCGGGACAAAGACCGCTGACCGGCGGAAGGATTATGGTGCGCGAGCAACGGTATCGGGGAACGAGAAAGGAAATTCAACTGCACCGCCTCAATTGCCTTCCGGAGGAGCCGCTGCACAATACCTGCGTGGGGCACATGAGTGTGACCAAGAACATGGGAATGCGAAAATTTGACCAGAAACCCAACCGCATATTGGGATTCTTTCTGCACAATGGACGCCTGCGCCGCAACGCCCTTGACTTGATCAAACGATATAACGTCAAAACGCCGTCGCCGGAGTCGCCCATACGCACTCTTTCCGGCGGTAATATTCAGCGGGCGGTACTGGCCCGGGAACTCTGTGAACCCAGCGAGGTTCTTATTACGGCCAATCCATGTTACGGCCTTGATTTTCAAGCCACGGCGGATATTCGTTCGCAAATTATGGAAGCGCGAAACCACGGAGCCGCGGTATTGTTAATCAGTGAGGATCTCGACGAAATTCTGGAACTGGCGGATCGTATATTTGTGATTTTTGAAGGCCGCTTGATCTATGAAACTTCCGCCGCCGCCGCGGATGTCTCGCAGATTGGACGGGCGATGGCCGGTCATTCGCCGGCGGAAGAATTGGTGCATGCATGAAAACCGTGGAAGCCCAACCATTTCCCTATGAACTCCCGGATCAGGGCGTGGCACTAATTGTTATCGACATGCAAAGGGATTTCATTGAACCCGGCGGATTTGGCTCCATGCTGGGAAATGATGTCCGCACTCTGGCCGCAATTGTACCCGCGGTACGCGAACTGATATTGGCTTTTCGCCGGCGCGGGTGGCCGATCATTCATACCCGCGAGGGTCATCAAAGTGATCTGTCGGATTGTCCGCGCGCCAAACGGTACCGCGGCTTTCCAAAACTCCGCATCGGCGATGTGGGGCCGATGGGCAGGATTCTTATTGATGGCCAACCCGGCAATGAAATTGTCGCGGAACTTGCGCCGGCTCCGGGCGAATATGAAATTGTTAAACCTGGAAAGGGGGCATTTTATAAAACCGATCTTTCCACGATTCTAACCGATCTGAAAATCACCCATCTTGTTTTTGCCGGCGTGACAACGGAAGTATGCGTTCAGACATCCATGCGCGAGGCCAACGATCGCGGCTATTACTGTTTGTTAATTGAGGATTGCACCGCCAGTTACTTCCCGGCGTTCCGACAGTCAGCGCTGGACATGATTCGTGCCCAGGGGGCCATCGTGGGTTGGACAGCTCCATTAAAAACTTTTCTGAAATCTTTGCAGGAGCAGCGCACTTATGTCTGACGATCCACAGCGCATCGTTCTGGAAAATTTGTTCGGCCCCGACGCGGATCTGGACAAGTTTAACTGGCAGCCGTTCAAAGAGGGAATTGAGATTTATCGTATTTACGGTGATGGTCTGGGCGGAGCGGCGGCGGCGCTTCTGCGCTATAAAGCCGGCGCGTCGGTGCCATTGCATCGGCACCCGGATTACGAAATGGTGCTTATCCTTCGGCAGGGGCAGTCCGATGCGGGTGGAAGCTATCCGGCCGGCACCCTGCTTGTAAGCCGCCCCGGAAGTCAACACGAAGTACGCAGTGTGGCTGGTTGTGTGGTGCTGATTATCTGGAACAAACCTGTGGAGTTTATTTAATTGGGTATACTACCTCCCGTTGCCACGCCTGGTTGCATCCGTGGCACGACCAGATCGCGAGCATAAAAGGAAACAGGCGACAATGGCAGAGGAATTGCACCAACTGGTGTTCACCATCGAGTCAATACATCAAGCATATCGTAGCGGTACTTATACGGTTCGAGAAGTGGTGGAGGAGTCGCTGCGGCGAATCGCGTCCGCGCCAGCCGGAATATGGATTTCCATCGGAGATCGAACGGCGCTGATCAGGCGGGCGGCGGATGCCGATAATTGGCTCGCCGCCCAACCTGATGCGCTTGATAGCCGGCCGCTTTTGGGAATTCCTTACGGTGTTAAGGACAACATTGATGTTCTGGGCCTGGCTACCACCGCCGGCTGTGCGGCGTTTTCGTATCAGCCGGCCTGCAACGCCCCGGTTATAGAGTTGCTCGATCGTGCCGGTGCCATCTGCATGGGCAAAACCAATATGGACCAATTCGCCACGGGACTCGTGGGCGTAAGATCGGCATTTGGTGAATGTCCCAACGCCTTGAATCCGGATTATATTTCCGGTGGTTCAAGTTCCGGTTCGGCCGTCGCGGTTGCGCAGGGACACGTGGGGTTTTCACTGGGAACGGACACCGCTGGATCAGGACGGGTGCCGGCGGCACTGAATAACATCATCGGCTTTAAGCCCACCCGCGGGTTGCTTAGCACCCGCGGAGTTGTGCCGGCGTGCCGGTCGCTGGATTGTGTTTCCATATTCACGTTGCTGGCCGCGGATTCCTGGCGCGTCTTTCAAGTCCTCCGGGAGCCTGATGCGGACGATGAGTTTTCAATCGCCGATCCGCCGGAGATAAAAAATCCCGCCGCGTTGCCGCCGGTGTTTAACGTGGGCATTCCCCGACCTGATCAATTGGAATTTTTTGGAGATTCCGGGGCACAAGCACTCTTCGGGTTGGCGGTGGAAAGGATCAGGTCTCTTGGCGGCAGAATCATTGAAATTGATTTTTCGCCTTTTCAGGAAGCGGGCGAATTGCTTTACAACGGCCCGTGGATTGTGGAACGCTATGCCGGGCTTAAACCTTTTGTGGCCTCTCATCCCGATAATTGTCTTCCCGTAATCAAAGAGATATTTTCAACATCGAGCAATTATTCCGCCCGGGATGTGTTTGCCGCACTGCATCGGCGTCGCACGCTATTGATGAAAACACGCCAAATCTGGAATCAAATTCAAACGCTTGTGCTGCCCACCGCGCCAACTATTTACCGCCGTTCACAAATTCACGCCGATCCGATCCGACTAAATACCAATCTTGGTTATTACACGCGGTTCGCCAATCTCATGAAATGCTGTGTGGTTGCCGTACCCGCGGCGATCCGATCCGATGGCCTGCCCTTTGGGATTTCCCTCGTGGCACCGGCATTTAATGAACATAAACTTATTGCGATGGCGGGGCGTTTTCACGCGGATACGAGCCTTACAATGGGGGCCTTGGCAGCCCCGGTTCCTGACGAATGTCATTGCGCCGGGAAGTCATGCGATCAAATGATGGATATTGCCGTTGTCGGTGCGCACTTATCCGGACAGCCATTGAATTATCAACTGATCGATGTTGACGCGCACTTTGTGCGCGAAGCGCGCACAGCCCCATGCTATCGCCTTTCAAGTCTCGGCAACGCCAAGCCGGCGAAGCCCGGACTGGTGCGTGTGGCGTCCGGCGGCGGTGCGATTCGCCTGGAGATATGGCGGATGCCGCATTGTAACTTCGGCGCGTTTCTGGCGCTGGTTCCGTCTCCGCTTTGTATTGGTTCAATTACCCTTGAAGACCGCACGACGGTAAAGGGGTTCCTTTGCGAATCTGTGGCCGCGGAACAGGGCCGCGATATAACATCTTTCGGCGGCTGGAGGGAGTTTTTGATTGAAGACCGGTAGCCGACGGTGTATAACGCTGGCCATGAAATCATCCGCCAGCACAAACGTATCCACTGCCCCGACATTCTGTACCGGTTATTACCACGAACCATTTCTCTCGCTGTGTTCCGAAGTGCCAGGAGCTTCCGTTTATTTGCCGAGCGATTTTTATGTGGAATGGGGGCCGGTATTTCATCGCGGGCGACTGGATGGTTCCGCGCGATTATTGATATTGGGAATGGTTCCAACCCAGCTTGAAATTATAACGCGCCGAATTTTAATGGGCGACGCCGGGCAGAGATTGCAGGGATTTCTCGCCAAGCTGGGCGTGGTGAAAAGTTACGTCATGATCAACACTTTTATATACAGCATTGCCAACAGTAAAGCACCGGGAATTTATCAGGATCATCCAGCCATAGCCGCCTATCGCCATGCCTGGATCGATGCGTTGATAACCCCGGAAGTTGATGCGGTGATCGGATTGGGATCGCGGGCGGATGCGGCATTTGCCCTCTGGCGGCAGACTACGGCGGGACAAAGATTTTCCGGCGCATATCTCAATATCGTGCATCCCACACAGCCCGAAAGCGCGGCGCACGGAAATCCCCAGCGCCTGGCCACTGCCACCGCCGCGCTATTGAACAATTGGAACCAAGCTCTGGAGATACTGCACAAACAGATACGATCACCCGATGAAGTGGTCAAATTGGTGCCGTATGGGGACAGCTTTATATCCGGCGATGTTCGCCCCATACCGTCGTTTGATCTTCCGGCCGGAACGCCCGGATGGATGGGCCAAACAGCGATGTGGGCCACGCGACCTGCCGGTGACCGCGCAGCAAAGAGGGCCAGTATCACCATTTCGCCGCCGCGTGGCATTTATAACCCATGCGATGGCGCCGATTGATCGTGATGGTATGTCGGATTCATCGCAAGCCAATCCGGCCATTCCGCGTGCAAACTTCTGCAACCCCGCTCGAGGCCAACGCGAAAACAGCGTTCTTGGCTTTGCGCGTTAACGCACAAACCCCGCCGCCGATTGCCTGGCAAGGCAAAAGCATACCCCCAAGTTAGCCAATAACTGACCGTTATTGTGCGGCCGCCCGAATTGACGGATCTTCCGCGGGATTGGCAGCTACCGCTTTTAGCTCCGCCGTCGCCTGGGGGCCGCCCAATGATTTCAGGGCAAGAATTGCGGCTCTCCGCACGGTGGGCAGAAAAAAGTTATCGGTGTTTTTTACAATTCGGAGAAGCGGTGCCAACGCCTGCTGGTCTTTCGTGGCCGCCAGAGCGTGAATTGCCGCTTCACTGACTTCCGCCATCGTATCGCGGGTGGCTTCAACAATCGCATCAATGCCACGCGCGTCGGCGAATTGTCCGAGGCTTTTTACAGCCGCTACCCGCACCGTCGTGTGAAAGTATCGGTCTTCGTTGCGGACAACTTCAACGAGCACATCAACCGCCGCTGGATCGCCGCAAGCCCCCATCGCCAAAGCCGCCTCACGCGCTTTTTCTGCCGAGCGATCCCGAATGGCAATCAACAGGGCGGCAAAGGACGTCTTGGTTGACGATGCGGTAGTCGGCCGTGCCGGCTCCGCCGAAATTTTTGACGCGGTAGCCGCGGCTTTCAGAAGCGGCGCGGCGGTATGATTTGGGGCCGCGGCTCCAGCGGCCGATTTCACCGCCTGTTGTTTGGTCTTCGCATTTTTTTTGAAATTGAACATAAAATATTCTCACAAGTCAGAGTTAAAACAAAAATCAGCGTCAAAGCAGAGCGGACGCTGTTTCCACTGAAGTAAGTTTAGCAAATTGGACCCGCTGAAACAAATCTCTGGAAATATAAACGGGAAATCATCATTAAAAAAAATGTTTGACAGATTGGACGCCTCGGCTTGATAATGCGATTTGGTGAGTGGGTTACTCACAACCGATCACTTTGGCTCGGCGATCGGCATGCGTCATTGTTGCCATACCACGGCAACCGAATCCATTATGGTGAGGAGTTTCAATCATGCAGCGCAGGGACTTTTGCAAACTTATGGCTGGCGCGGCGGTTGCTGCCACGATCCCTACCCTTGGGAAAATCGCGGACGGTGCCGGATTTATTGCCAATGGTTTTGACCGGTATACTGAAACATTTCCAGAATTCTGCGCTACTCCCGCCAATGAGCGGAAGTTTTACGCCCTCCGCGGCAAGGCCATCGTGCAGGAAAAACTGCACAACGTCGGCTGGCGGCCTACGGGCTGGGGAAATCCCCCCGCACTGCCTGTTCCGGGTGGTTCGCATGATGGCGTGCCGATGGAGTCTCCAATTCCCAATTTAGCCGGTGACGGGCCTTATGAACCAACGTGGCATTCGCTACTGCAATATGAATGCCCGGAATGGTATCGCGATGCCAAATTCGGTATCTGGAATCACTGGAGTCCGCAGTGTGTGCCGGAAGATGGGGATTGGTATGCCCGCAACATGTATATTCAGGGTTCCGGTCAAAACCGATATCAGATTGAACATTATGGCCCGCCATGCAAGTTCGGCTACAAAGACCTCTGCGCGCAGTGGACGCTGTTGAACTGGGAGCCGGAACATCTCATGGAACGCTATGTCAAAGCGGGAGCCAAGCTCTTTATTGCCCTGGCGAATCATCATGATGGCTTTGATACCTGGAATTCCAAGCATCATCAGTGGAATGCCCACAACATCGGCCCGCATCGGGATGTCATCGGAACTTGGGCAAAAACAGCCCGACGGCATGGCTTGCGTTTTGGGGTCACGGTCCATCAGGCCCGGAACTGGTGGTGGTTCCAGACCTCCCATGGTGCCGATAAGACCGGGCCATATGCCGGCATTCCGTATGATGGTGTCTTGACCAAGGCGGACGGAAAAGGTCAGTGGTGGGAAGGATATGATCCGCAGCAACTTTACAATGCCAAACATCCATTCAATGCGTTGCCGGATATTTCCTATGTTAAAAACTTCTATGACCGCACGCGCGATCTGGTGGATCAGCACAATCCCGATCTGCTTTATTTTGACAACCCGCTTTTTCCGCTGGGTTGGGCGGGCATGAATATCGGAGCCTATTTCTACAATCGCAACTTGCAAACCCATGGCGGAAAAATGGAAGGCGTTATCAACATCAAAAATGTACCTGGGCCATTACTCAAATCTGTGGTGGCGGATATTGAACGCGGATTAAGTAGCGGCATTATGCGGTACCCGTGGCAGTCGGAAACCTGCATCGGTGACTGGCACTATCTGCGTCGATTATTCGATCATCCCGGCGAGTACGGCGGCTACATGCACCCGCGCGAAGCCATTCACTGGATGATCGATACGGTCAGTAAAAATGGCACGTTTATTCTCAATATCCCCGGTAAGCCGGATGGAACCATTGACCGCAAGGAGAAACTGATTCTTGAAAAAATCGGCGAATGGTTTGCGGTAAACGGCCAGGCCATTTACGCCACCCGCCCGTGGAAGATTTACGGTGAAGGGCCGAATGTCATCAAGGCGGGATCATTCCAGGGAAATAGCATCCGAAGCATGGGTGTGAAGGATATTCGTTTCACCCGCAACAAGGCCAATACGGTCATCTACGCTCTGGTATTGGGTTGGCCCAGTGATGCCTTTGTTATTCATTCACTGGGAACTGCCGCGGCCACCAAGCCCGGCAAAATCCACAATGTGCAAATTCTGGGCACCGATGAAAAGCTTACCTGGAAGCAGTCTGCAACGGGTTTGCGCGTGGAATTGCCTAAATATCGCCCCTCTGTGGATTACGCTGTGGCCCTGAAGGTGGATATGACATGATCTTCGCTGGCCGGAAAATTGAGCCGTTGCTATAGTGTGCGCATGGCTGCAGTTTATACAGTATTGGCTCGGCGATACCGCTCGCAGAACTTCGATCAGCTTATTGGGCAGGAGGCGATCGCCACAACGCTGAAAAATGCGGTTTCCAGCGGGCGCCTGGCCCATGCATTCCTCTTTACAGGAACGCGCGGGGTAGGCAAAACGTCCTCGGCGCGGATTTTAGCCAAGGCAATTAATTGTCCAAATTCCACCTCCGGACAACCCTGCGGCGAATGCTCCACCTGCAAGGCGATTGCCGCGGGTGAAGACATTGATGTTATTGAAATTGATGGAGCCAGCAACAATGGCGTGGAGCAAATTCGCGACTTGCGCCAAAGCGCGGGCATAACACCCAGTCACAGCAAATTTAAGATTTACATCATCGACGAAGTGCACATGCTGTCCATCGCGGCTTTTAATGCGCTGCTCAAAACCCTCGAAGAACCGCCGCCGCATGTCAAATTTATTTTTGCCACCACCGACGTGCATAAGGTTCCCGCGACCATATTAAGTCGGTGCCAGCGCTACGATTTTAAAAATATTCCAGCCGCCCGCATCACCGACCATCTCGCGGGAATCTGTAAACAGGAAAACACGGAGGCCGAAACGTCCGCGCTGCATCGCATCGCGATTCTAGCTGCCGGGTCCATGCGTGATGCCTTGTCACTGTTGGACCGGGTGCTGTCGCTGGGAGCCGGACGAATTACCGAAAAGCTCCTTGATGAATTGCTCGGCAAGCCATCTTTAGCCAATATGACCGATCTGGTGGCGGCCATGGCTGCGGGCGATGCGGCGGTGGTTTTGAAACTTTCCGACGGCTTGCTTCTGGAAGGCATGTCGGCCGAGCAGGTGCTGGCTGAATTGACCGACCTGTTGCGAAATTTAATGGTTCTGCGGGTGTGCGGGCCGCAAACCGATATTTTGGATATTCCGGGCGAATGGCGCGGAGCCTTGGAAAAACTCACCCCGGCATTTGAACCGGCCGTACTGGTACATGACATTGCATTATGCGACCAGACGTTGCGATCCATGCGCGGATCAACCATGCAGCGGCCCCTGTTTGATGCACTGATGGTACGATTGGCCATGGCAGCGCAATTCAGCTCCATCCGGCAGGTTCTGGAATCCGGTCAATTACCCGCGCCATCCGCCGAGGCGCAAAAAAAAAATGATTTACCCGGCCCCCAGCCGGTCATAGCTCACCCGGCGGCTTCAGCGCCGGCCCGGCCTCCGGTCCATGATCCTCCAGTCAACCCAACGCCAGTTGCCCCGGCTCCAGCCGCCGTGCCGCCGCCGTCATCCATGCCCGCGATACCGTACGTTACGACGGATGTCGATTCAATGTGGCACGCGGTGGAAGCATACCTTCTGGAGAATCAGGGGGCGTCTTTAACCCATTTGCTTAATGGGCAGGCGCGTATTGTGTCTTTGGAGATCGGATCAGGTTTGGTGCGACTTGAGGTTCCGGGCCACACTCACACCATGGTCTGCAGCGAACGCTATACCCACATGCTGGAACTAGCTTTCTCCGCGGCCACCGGGAAACACTGCCGCCTGGAAATTATCCCGGCCGCACGACCCGTGGCTGCCGAAGCTGTTTCAACCGCCCCGAAGGTGCCCACACGCCCGCCGTCTACAGCCGGTCCGCGTGTATCTCCGGAGTTAATGCAACGCGCCCGGGAATTGCCCGCAGTTCGCCAATTAACGGAAAAAATGGGGGCAAAACTCATTCATGTCGAAGCCCTTGAAACCATTGTCGAAGGCCCCTCGGAGCCGACATCATGATTGTTGTACATTTTTGGAAATGAGGATACATGTTTGATTCTTTGAAATCTTTAAGTCAATTGGGGCCGTTAATGGCCCGGGCCAGGGAAATGCAATCCAAAATGGCTGAAGTGCAGCAGAAGCTCGGCACAATTCAGGCCGACGGTTCTGCCGCCGGCGGCATGATTTCCGTTACGGCCAATGGGCACATGGAGATCACCAGCGTCCGCTTTTCCACCGGTGCCAGGGAACTTGATGCCGCCGTACTTGCCGATCTGACGCGCTCGGCGGTCAATGAGGCTCTGGTAAACGTTCGCAATATTGTGCAACGGGAAATGCAGTCTGTTGCGGGTGATGTGGATATGTCCGGCCTGCAAAAAATGATAGGAATGTCCTGATGACCGATCATTCCATGGCTTACAGCGCCAGCGTGCGACGACTCATGGACCTCCTGGGACAACTACCAGGTGTCGGCAGTCGCTCGGCGGAACGAATGGTATTTCATATTCTCAAGGGCACGCCCGAGGATGCTGCGGCGTTGGCCGATGCCATTCGGGCCGTTAAACAGCAGGTTCGTCACTGCAGTATCTGTTACCATTTAACGGAAACCGATCCTTGTGAAATTTGCCATAATCCCAACCGCGATAAGGGCGTGGTATGCGTGGTTGAGCAGCCCAAGGATCTTTTTCAAATTGAGTCCACCGGAGCTTATCAAGGCGTCTATCATGTTCTGTTGGGGCACCTGGCCCCATTGGACGGGATCAATCCTGAAAATCTAACCATTGAAGCGCTGGTGCAGCGCGTCAATCAGCGGGATGCCGCTGGAAATACTGTGGTGCGTGAGGTGATTCTTGCCACCAATCCGACGATGGATGGGGATGGCACCGCCCTGTATTTGCAAAGCCGACTGGAAAACTCCGGCATTCATATCACCCGCCTGGCAAGGGGATTGCCCGCCGGAGCACAAATTGAGCAGGCCAATAAGGTTATTCTAGCCGATGCGATTTCCGGTCGAATTAAAATGTAAGAAACCCGTCGCGTGCCCGACCAATTCATCGGATGGCGGTAATCTGCCGTAAGTTGTTGCGGTGACGTATGGTGGAATGGGCTGTTTATTCGCGGGATATTCCCGGTGCCGCCACGGCAAATGCGGGCGTGGCAAAGAGCGTTGGCGTAGTTATTCCCTGCCGCGGCGACGCTCAGCTTCTGCGCAGATGCCTCGCATCGTTATCAGATTTTATCGCTGCCGGTGACCGTGTGGTTGTGGTAAACGCGGATCATTGCGCAACGGCATCCACCATTGCCATTGATGTCGGGGCGGAAGTTGCATTCTCGGATAGCCCGGACAGGGGACGAGCGGTTGCCGCGGGGGTGGCCTGTTTGCTATCGGCGAAATCTGCGGCACCAGATGTTATTTTAATTGCCCATGCGGATATGGAATTCATGCCCGACAGCCGCAAAGCCCTGATTCGTGCCACTGGCCCTCATGCTCGGCGGCAATGGGGGGCATTGGGGCACGCAATTAACTCACGGGACTGGACATTTCGTATAGTCGAAGCCGGCAATCGTCTTCGGGCCAGCTTTTTTCAGACACCTTATGGCGATCAGGCCATGTTTTTCGGTGTGGAGCTGCTGGCGGATAGCGGTGGATTTCCGCAACAAAACCGTCTGGAAGATTACGAACTATCCCTGCGGCTCAGGCCGATTGCCCGGCCGCTTTACGTCAATTATCCGGTACGCATAAGCGATCGGCACTGGCGGCGGGGAATTATTCGTACAAGTGTGCGGAATTGGTTCACTGCCATAAACTACATCATGACGCGGGCTGAAAGGCATTCAACGCCGAATATAACACCCGCCCCTGAACGATTGGCAGGCTGATGAATCATTCTGAAAACAGTCGCATCAACCTGGTTCTCATGGCTAAAGCGCCGCGTCCCGGCTGTGTCAAAACACGCCTGCAAAAGGCTTTTTCTCCGCAACAGGCCTGCGATATATATGCGCAGTTTTTAGTTCGGGTCAAAGCCCTGGCGGAAAGTTGGCAAACGGGCCGCGCGAATCTGCGACGGTTCATTGCCTATGATCCGCCTGATCAGCCTAAATTCTGGCATAACTGGCCCGAGTGGACAAAACTGCCACAATCAACCGGTGACCTTGGATCACGAATGCTGGCGGTAATCCAAACCATTGCGCCTGGGCCGTCGGACGCGATTATTTTTATTGGAGCCGACGCGCCGGAATTATCGCTTAGCCAGTTGGATTGGGCCTTGGAGCAATTAGTCAGCAACGACGCGGTTGTGATACCGGCTGATGATGGCGGCTATGTTCTTATCGGCATGCACGCATCCGCGCAAACGCTGCTGATGGGCATACCATGGAGCACAGAATGCGTCCTGGCGCAAACGCGGAAGAATGCCGATGCGGCGGGACTGAAATTGACCCAGTGCGCGCCAATGTCTGATGTCGATACCGCCGAAGACCTTGCCGGGCTTATCGCCCGCCTGTTATGCTCATCGGATGAAAGCGACAAAGCCATGGCTGGAACACTGAAGAATATCGTAACCGGGGAAAGGAATCACCAATGAGCAATACCCTTGTCGGAAAAACGGCGATTGTTACCGGTGCAAGTTCAGGCATTGGATTGGCCACCGCACGGGATTTGGCGCGGCACGGTACCAGTGTGGTGCTCACGGCCCGTCGTGCGGATCGTTTGTTGGACCTCGCTAAAGTGATCACCGCTGACGGCGGAAAAGCTCTGCCTTTGCCGGGTGATTCCGCAGATCAATTTCATATTGACCAATTGATGACAAGGGCAATTGAATGGACCGGCGGGCTTGATATTGTCATCGTCAATGCCGGTCGCGGTCTGGCGGGCGGTGTGCTAAATAGTGACCAAGCCCAATGGGAATCCCTTTACAAACTCAACGTGCTGGGGGCCGCATATCTGATGCGACAGGCGGCCAAATGGATGGTGGAAAAAAAATCCGGTGACATCGTGGTTTTAGGCTCGGTGTCCGGTCACAACATTTCGCCCTTCAGCGGATTTTACGGTTCGACCAAATGGGCTATTGCCGCCATTGCCGAGGCATTGCGCCGTGAAGTTTGTGGTCAGGGCGTGCGCGTGACGACGATCAAACCGGGTATTGTGGAAAGCGAATTTCAGGATGTTGCGGGATATACTTACGATAATTTTTCAAAATCCATTGAGCGCTTTGGAAAAGTTCTTTCCGCGGAAGATGTGGCGCGTTCGATCAGCTTTGTGCTTAGCCAGCCATCACATGTGCATATACACGATCTGGTTATTCGGCCCACCGGCCAGGATTATCCATAGTAATTAAAGCCCGACATGGCGTGTTATCCGATGGGCGGCACAATGTTTGCCGATTCTCATTCCACAGTTTATCAATCCACCAACCTCCCCGACGGGGGGAAAGACCATTTTACGCGATTGATATTGATCCTTATATGCGGGCGAGAGGAGTCGAACCTCCACGTCTTTTGAACACTAGAACCTGAATCTAGCGCGTCTGCCAATTCCGCCACGCCCGCGGAAAGATCGCTATAATAACGCCTCGATTGGAAAAATTCCACTATCGTGTCGGTTTCCCCTGGTCGAATTTCCCGCGTCGGTTTTCACGGATGCTCTTGACCGCTACAATGCCATTCTTTGGTGAATGTAGTAGAGGAAACATGCTTCAACCTGATAATCCAGAATTCAAGTTTCGCCAGTTGCGGATGGAAAAATGGCGAACGGCTGGTGCCGATCCGTTCGGCACGCGCATCGAAGCATTGATTTCCGTGGCGGCGGCTCGGAACTTGCACAGTGCCGATACACCCCATGACGGCGGGGCGACGACCAAGATTGCCGGGCGGATAACGTTGCTGCGGGATATCGGCAAATTGATTTTTATAACCATAACCGATTGGACTGGAAAAATTCAGATCGGCCTGGCCAAACAGTTCCTGGCTCCCCGGTGGGAACAGGCCAAATTGCTGGAATTAGGTGATATCGCATGGTTTTCCGGTAAGGTTGGCCACACCAAAACCGGTGAAATAACCGTATGGGCGGACGATTTCGGCCTTGCCTGCAAGTCGCTTCTGCCCCCACCGGAGAAATTTCACGGACTCGCGGATACGGAAGCCCGTTATCGTCAGCGCTATCTGGATTTGGCCGCCAATTCAGAATCACTGGATGTGTTCCTGGCGCGATCGCGCATTATTCAATCGATTCGCGAATTTCTTGCAAGCCGTCAATTTGTTGAAGTGGAAACGCCCATGATGCAGGCGATTCCGGGTGGTGCCGCCGCCCGGCCCTTTATCACGCATCACAATGCGCTGGATATTGATTTATACCTGCGCATCAGCCCGGAGTTGTTTTTAAAACGTCTGCTGGTAGGCGGAATGGAACGGGTTTATGAAATCAACCGTAATTTTCGCAACGAAGGCATTGATACCCGCCACAATCCTGAATTCACCATGATGGAGCTGTATCAAGCATACAGCGACCTTGCGGGCATGATGGAACTTACCGAGACGCTTCTGGCATCGCTGGCCGCGTCGCGCCATGGCGCTTTGCAATTACCGGCCACCGGTGATAAGCGAATTAAACTGCCGTACGGCGACCGAATCATCGACTTCACCGCGCCGTTTCAGCGTGTCGCATACGGCGACTTATTTTCCCAGCATGTCGGTGTGCCCATGACCGATGCGGACGCGGTGCGGCAATGCGCCATACAGCACGGCATTGCGGATGCCGCCGGTATCGATCATGATGTTCTGGTGGGGAAATTATTTGAACACATGGCGGAACACAAACTTAATGACTTCGATCAGCCCGTTTTTGTTTACGACTACCCTGCAGGCTTATGCCCCCTGACCAAACGCAAAATGGGGCAGCCGCATCTGGCGGAGCGTTTTGAACTTTATATCGCCGGCATGGAACTGGCCAACGCCTATACGGAACTCAACGATCCGTTTGTACAGTATGAAACTTTTTCCGCCCAGCTCGCCGGCTTGCGGGAGGATGATTCCATGGCCCGCATGGATCATGATTTTGTCACCGCATTGTGCCACGGCATGCCGCCGGCGGGAGGACTGGGCATCGGGATTGATCGACTGGTGATGTTGCTGACTAATAGAACCAGCATTCGCGATGTGGTGCTGTTTCCACTGCTGAAATCTCGGATTGCCGGGACGGCCGAGACGCAAAACCCCGCGCACGAAATATAAGTAAGGATATGGATATTTGACCGGCAGTCCGCATCTGACGGTACTTTCCTGATTTACTGATGTACAAAATATTCCTCTGTTTCCGTTATCTTACGCGCAAGGGCATCGTTCTGTTTCCCGTGCTCGCGGTGTGGCTGTGTGTGATGATGTTGATTATTGTCAACAGCATTATGACCGGCTTTGTCAATCGCGTGCGCGATGCGGGACGTTCGCTGATGGGGGATGTCGTCATCCAAAGTGATTCTATGGCCGGCTTTCCCTATTACCGGCAAATCCAAAAACGCCTGTCCCTGCTGCCCCAGGTGAAAGCCAGCACTCCGGTGATCAGCGGCTACGGCTTATTTAATCTTCCGGAATTTCAGGTCAACACCGGTGTGCAGGTTATGGGGGTCGAAGCGTCCAGTGAATCAAAAGTAAGTTCCTTCGGCAGCAGCCTGTTCTGGCAATATAAAGCGCCCATGCAGGCGGTGCGGGATTTACGCGGTGTGGGCTTTCCCACCACCCGTGAGAAACTACTGACTTATGCCCGGAAGCGTCTGCTGGCGGCGGCCAGGGTGGAACACGCCCGGCAGCAATCGTTCGCCAAACTTAAACCCATAAGCCGTCATGACTGGTTTGCCTCCATCCGTCAACACTGGCAGGTTATTGCGCATGAAGATTACCAGCAGGCGGTTTACAAAGTGAATCGTGCGGATCGTGATCTGCGCATGGTACAGTCATTACCTGACGCTTCCTTCGCCACTGCCGCCGCCCTGCGCAAGGCGATGGTCCCGGAAACGCCGACATTTCAACCACCGCCACAAGCCGCCAACCGCTATCTGACGGCATCGGATGAACCTAAAAGTGGATGTGTCATTGGTGTGGATCTTGGACTGTATAAGCGCGATCGCTTCGGTCATTACCACCGTCCACCGGGAGTCCGATTTTCACCGGTCATTATCACCATGGTGCCGGTTACCATCAAAGCGACTCTGGCCCAGCCGCAGAGCCGCCGATTTGTCATTGTGGATGATTCGCGTACACGGGTATATGCCGTGGATTCAAAAACCGTGTACATTCCCTTTCATATCGCCCAGAAAATGGCATTTATGCAACGGCAGGACCTGCTGGATGGTGGTGTGCGGCCGGCGCGATGCAGTGAAATTCAGGTTTTGGTGCGGCACGATTCCAGCGAAGCGAATATCCTTTCCGCCCGCCAAGCCATTGCCCATGTGGTGCATCAATTGGAGTTGCTGCATCCGCAAATGGAAATCGCCGGCATCCGCGTGCGAACTTGGGACCAGGTGCAGGCCGAGTACATCCGGGCGGTGGACAACGAACGCAACATGATCACGTTTCTGCTGGGGCTGATGAGTCTGGTTGTGGTTATTGTCATTTTCCGGATTTTTTACATGGTGGTGCGGGACAAACCCCGTGATATCGGCATTATCAAAGCCATCGGAGGCAGTGAAGAAGGACTGGGCGTGATATTCATACTTTACGGCATGCTCATCAGTTCCGCCGGTGCCATTCTTGGGCTGTTTACCGGGGTCTGGTTTGTGCGCAATGATAATTGGATACATGATCATATATTGTGGCGGATATTCGGCATTTCAATCTGGAATCGGAAGATATATGTATTTTCAAAAATTCCGGATCAAATTGACCCGCATGCGGTGATGTGGATTGTTATTTTTGCGATATTGGCGGGACTGTTCGGGGCCTTGATTCCCGCGATTATCGCCGCCCGCCAGGATCCAGTGGAGGCTTTGCGTTATGAATAATGCCTCCGCTGCAAACATTCCCGCAGGTCATAAACCGCTGCTTGAATTAAGCAACATTGACAAGACATTCCGTCTGGGCCCTGCCGATGTGCGGGTATTAACCGGTGCCGGACTGACGGTGTATGAAGGAGAATTTGTCGCTCTGGTGGGAACGTCGGGTTCCGGAAAAAGCACCTTGTTGCACATCGCCGGCGCTCTGGAATCCGCCGATGGTGGATCGGTGATATTTAAAGGACAGGATATAAGCCGCATGTCCCGGCGCTGCCGGCATCGCCTGCGGAACCAATCGTTTGGCTTTGTATTTCAACTTTATCATCTTTTGCCGGAGTTAAGTGTTTTGGAAAATGTGCTTTTACCGGCAATGGTTTGTGCGCCATGGTATAAAGCATGCATCCGGGCCAGACCGGGAAAACGCCGCGCCTTGGAACTCCTTGAGCAACTCGGCTTGAAGGATCGTGTGCGGCACCGGCCGTCGCAGTTATCCGGTGGCGAGCGCCAACGTGTGGCCATTGCCCGGGCGTTAATCAATGAGCCGGCGCTGGTATTGGCCGATGAGCCCACGGGTAATCTCGACCCCAAAACCGGGCAGACTATTTTGGATGTGCTGCGCGGCTTGCATAAAGCCGGTGGTCAGAGCATTTTACTGGTAACGCATGATATGAATATTGCGGCCCAGGCGGATCGGGTCGTGACGCTGCGGGATGGAAAAATTGTGGACGGCACGCCTACTGTCAACTGACATTGGCCCGTTGTTTTTATTACGGATAAATGCGTATGGCGCTATGGCGACATTTTCTGGCCAAGATTTCACAGGCTCCCGAAGAAGAAGAGCACATGCCCGCCATGTCGTTCGGCGACCATCTTGATGACTTGCGCAAACGTCTTATTTTATCGCTCCTGGGCGCGGCGATAGGCATCGCGGTCTGCACATTATTCGCCAATTACATTATTGATTTTCTTTTTCAGCCGTATCTCCTGGCGTTGCGTTATTCGGGTTATCCCCAATATCTGCTTTACAACAAACCCGCCGGCAACGTCATTATGTATCTGATGCTGGGCATCAAAGCCGGATTGCTGTTGGCCAGCCCCTGGATTATTTATCAATTCTGGCTTTTCGTGGCCGCCGGGCTTTATCAGCGTGAACGGTCGCTGGTATATCGGTACATTGGCCCGAGCATTTTTCTATTTATTACGGGCGTGGCGTTCTTTTTTCTGATTGTTCTGCCGATCATGCTCAAATTTTTCCTGGCATTCAATCAGCAGGTCCCCATGCCGCATCTGCGCCCCAATGCCGTGGACAACCTGATTTACGGCGGCCAGCTCGGGAGCGCCAACTGGTCCAAACTGCCCACCGGCAATCAGGTTAAGCCGCTGCTGATCCCCATGGTTCGCAGCAACCCGACACACTTTCCCAAACATCATATCGCGTTGTGGTATAACGCGGCGCAGGGCAGGCTGCTGATTCACGCGGATGGAAAAACGCTCGCAATCAACGCCCAACCCGCCGATTCACTTTTCGCGCCCCTGCCGATGCTGCACGATTATCTCGGCTTTGTGACCATTATGGCTCTGGTTTTTGGTTTGGCCTTTGAACTGCCCATGGTCATGATGGTGCTGGCTCAAATCGGCGTTATGCCCGCGTACAAATTCCGGCAAATGTGGCGCTATGCGGTATTAATTCTTGCGGTGCTTTCCGCCCTGCTGGCTCCGACACCCGATGTTGTTACATTTTCCAGTATTTTTCTGCCGTTGGTTCTGCTATATATCCTGGGGCTGGTTCTGGCGACGCTGGTGACGGCGCGGAAAAAAACGGACAACACGGATGAAAACCCAACGCCTGAAGATGATGCATCGCCATAGAAGGTCAAGACGAACGGACGATGAAGGGCCCGCTTTGCCCATCGGCTCAGTGATTTTGGAAAGGATTTACCGTGGCGGAAAATAATTTTGCGGATCGCCTGGCAACTGCCATTCGTGTGAAACGCACACCGCTTGTCGTGGGATTGGATCCCATTTATGAAAATCTGCCGCCCGCGATTCTCAGTCGCCCCGGCTTCAGTGATGGCAGCTCATGTGCGGCGTGCGTGGACGCCATTTCCGAATTTGGCCGTAAGATTATCCGCGCAGTGGCCCCGCATGTGCCGGCGGTGAAGATCAACATCGCCTATTTTGAACGCTATCTGTGGGAGGGGGTGGAGGCATACTACAATCTTGTGCAGGAGGCGCACGGACACGGCCTGGTGGTCATTGGCGATGTCAAACGCGGTGATATCGGCCATACGTCCATGCAATACGCACTGGGAAATTTGGGCGACGGCAAATGGCGGGATGTTGGCTCCATTGTCGGTCCGGATGCCATTACCATCAATGCCTATTTTGGTGCCGATGGCATTGCACCATTCATGGAAGTGGCCCATGCGCAAGGGAAAGGGGCGTTTGCCCTGCTACGCACCAGCAATGCCAGTGCCGGACAAATTCAGGAAATCCCGGCTGCGGACGGCCGCCCGGTATTTTTGCATATTGCGGAATTAATTGAAACCTGGGGCCATCCATCGCGCGGTCAATGCGGCTTTAACAGCCTGGGAGCCGTGGTGGGTGCCACCAGCGGCGCGGCAATCGCCCAGATTCGCCAGGCCATGCCGCACACACTGTTTCTTATTCCCGGAATTGGCGCGCAAGGCGGTAGCCTTGCAGATTGTGTCCACGCATTCAATTCCGATGGCCTGGGTGCATTAATTTCGGCCAGTCGATCTATTATTTTCGCCCATCGTGAGAGCCGAAACTCGGCGATTCCTGCAACCCAATGGATTACCGCGGTTCAAGAGGCGGTCATTGAAACCAAGGCTCAGATCGCCGCAGCAATTCCCGCCTTTAAATAACATCGAAGTTCGTGGCACGGATCAATCAACATGGCACAGCAGCAATCACGCAATACATTTAACGGCAAACGAATCGTGGTGATGGGTCTGGGCCGCTTTGGCGGCGGCGTAGGCGTGTCCCGCTGGCTGGCCCGGCAGGGAGCCGTCGTGACGGTTACCGACCAGGACTCACCGGAAAAGCTGCAATCCAGTGTCGCGCAGCTCGCCGATTTACCGATAACTTTCCAACTCGGAGGACATGACGAAAATATTCTTGATGCCTGCGACCTGCTGGTGGTCAATCCGGCGGTTGATAAATCCCGATCCGGATTTTTCCAGGCGGCGCTTGGCCGGCGCATTGAACTGACCACCGAGATCAACATTTTTCTGCAACGGTGTCCGGCCAAAATCATTGGTGTAACCGGCAGCGTGGGAAAGTCCACCACCACGGCGATGATCCATCTTGCCGTCACCGCCGGGTTAAAACACATCGGAAGTCCGCGCGTCTGCTGGCTGGGCGGCAACATCGGCCATTCGCTGCTGGGAGAGCTTGATGATATGAAGCCCGATGATCTGGTCGTGCTGGAACTTTCCAGTTTTATGCTGGAAGATATTCCCTGGATACGCTTTTCACCGCAAATTGCAGTTGTGACCAATCTGGTCGGAAATCACCTGGATCGGCACGTCACGCTGGAAAATTATGCCGCCGCCAAACAGAATATTCTGAGATTTCAGAACGCGCAAGATGTCGCGATTCTCAACGACGATGATCCAACCGTCCGCACCTGGTCCGCCATCAGTTCGGGCCGGACTATGCACTACCGCATTGGACATCGGGACGATATTAAACTCGCTGTGCCGGGGCGGCACAACCAGTCCAATGCGCTCGCCGCGCTGGCGGTGCTCGATGCCGTTGGTCTGGCGGCAATGAAAGCGGTCGCCTTATCCGCGCTTGAAACTTTTCCCGGCCTGCCGCATCGCCTGCAATTGGTGCATACCACACCCGACGGTGTACAGTGGTTTAATGATTCCAAAGCCACCACGCCGGAGGCGGCCATGACCGCCTTGGCCGCACTTGAGAAACAGGCATTTATCTGCATTGTCGGCGGCTATGACAAACATGCCGATATGACGGAATTCTGCCGGCAATTGGCAATCCAAGCGAGGGGTGTCCTTGGAATCGGCGCAACGGGCGCGGCGTTGGTTGCCGGGGCAATAAAGGCCGGTGCGTCGCAGGATTCCACCAAGTATGTGGGATCTTTAAGCGCCGCGGTAATGGCAGCTAAAACCTGGATACGAAATCAAAAGTCCGGTCCGAGGACAATAAAGGCGGTGCTCTTGTCACCGGGATGCGCTTCTTATGATCAATTCACCAATTATGAACAACGCGGTGATATGTTCGCCGAATTAGCCCGGCAATAGTAAGAGCGAAAAGCTGATTCGTTTCCGACCTCCCTCTGCGCCCCGCCCATTACTTACCCTGCAGTCTCTGTGCCAATGCGGTCCCTGTTGTTCCATGGCACCGCTTTTATGGCAAATTTGCCGTTCCCGTGGGCTGAATCAGCGTAACGCCTCCGCTGACTTTGGACAAATTCCAGATTATGTGCCGCGCCTGGCCATGAAGATTTCCACTGATGCTGGAGAAAATCGCGTTTTGCCCATTGAGGCCATACGCCTGCGCGATGTTGCTTGCGGCGTCAAACGTCAAGAGCCCGGCGGCAAGATTCAACCCGCTGATCTGCAACTGCGCATTATTCGCCGTTACACTTCGCAGGCGTGTTGGGCCGCCCATGCCCAGGTCCACGCCGTTGGTCGCGGAAGCGGCATGATTTAATTTCGCAATAATTTCCTCCGCATCAAGCAGAACCAGCCCAGAATTGGGATTTTTGATATTGCCGCCGGTGGACGCAGTGGACGCGGGCAACGGCTTATCGGGGCGAAACCGCAGGCGGACATTTCCCTGTAAATGCACCACGCCGGTTTTGGCGTTGTAGATCAATGCATGCGTCCATGCAAAGCCGCTTTGACCGCGTTGCTGCGCTATGTCGGCCGTTGCGGCGGGACGGTAATCCTCCAGAACCATGTCGCCGGCATTTGGAATTCTCAGCAGGCCCATCTCGGCATTGTACTTGAGTTTCCGACATGCCAGTCGCATGCGCGTCAGCAGCGTGCCGGTTTTCCCGTAGCTGGCGTCACGCGCTACAACGGTATTGCGGCTTCCCGGTCCGGAAGCAATGAGCTGCGCGAGTTTCATGGCATTGCGGTCGGTCTTACGCCGCGCAAAGTGAATGAGCATAACCGGGGCGGTCAGGCTGCTGTGCTGATCAGGCTGTCCCATCAGTGCGGCGATCACATTCCCCGCCAGTGTGGCCTGCCGGGTCTTCGCGGAGTACCGCATCTGCTTACGCCAGGAAACCACCACGCGCGGCGTTGCGGCCTTGGAAGTTTCAGGCATGCTCAATTCGCCCGGACCTGGAACCGTTACCCGCTGACGCCGGCGCTGTAACTGAATTGTCCGGCCTTTGAGCCAATCGGCACCTTGATAAATGGCCGATTCAATGGTTCCAGCGCGGTTGGACCGCAGCGTTGCCGTGCCCGTCGAGCGATCACCCGATAATTCATAGGCGGTCGCCTTGATGGGTCTTCCAATATGATAGATATGTACAACGGTATTATCCCATATTCGGAATCGCCCTACCGTATATCGCCCGCCCAGATTGTCCATTGCGGATTTTACCGCCGCAGTTTGCGAACGCCCCCGATGTATCAACCCGGCGCGAAGCATGCCTCCGGTAATAAGGAATTTTTCCGGCAGGCCACCGGCCTTGGACGCCTTCTGATAAAACGTCAGCGAAATATGTTTCCTGGCTTCCAACAGCGACGGTACCGGACTGCTTTGCGCATTGGCCCGCCGCGTTAATAAAACCAGGTGCCGACAGGCAATGGTATTGACATCACCGACGGGCAAATCCGCATTGTTTGACGTAATCACAACGGCTCCGTCGGCGGCGAAAAAGCTTAAGGCGCTGGCGGATCGATGTTTCATTAATTGGACAAATCGGGCGGTAAATGTATCGGCGTGCAGTGATGTTTGCGTGTTGGATAATGCCGCCCCACCGGTCAACGCAATATCCCGGACCGCCAATTTTCCACGCCCAATTGCCGGAGTTGTTGCAGGAGCTGTATTGCGTGAAGATGACAGCTGTACCGCCAGTTCGCGCAACCATGAGCCGTGCCAGGAGTTCTTTTCACCCTTTCCCCGGGTCATATCAAACGCCCCCGGCCCGGTAAGGTCAGCGTGGTGCGTTAAATTGCTGTAGACGAGCTTTTCACAGGTAATGGATCCCATTGCGGCGTCTCGAAGTTTTACCGGCTCGTTTTTTACCGCCAACATGGTCACGTTCTGCAAAGTTGAATCGTATGTTACCTTCGCCGCATAGCCGGTGCGCGTGAGGCCATCGTGCATAATCACCGGCTTGCCTGGTTGACCCGTCGCCTGAAGAAATACGTCCCGGCTTCCAAGCAGGGTTACCGGCGAATGCCGCGTCGGGCGCAACACCAACGGACCAGTCCAGTGAATAACCAGGGGCGGATTCCTGGCTTTATTCACGCCAACTTCGGCCGTGCCATTTGTTGTCGCAGTTGGTTGATTGCCCGCGACACTTTGACTCGGTGCCGTCGGGGCATTATTGGTGTTTTGCGTTGGAGCTTTCGCCGCCGTCTGAAAATAGAGCCGCAATTGATTGGCCAGTAAGCTTTGAGCTCCCAGCGTTACATCAACATGGCGACCAAAGCTTAGCGCGTATGTTGTCAAAATGGGACCGGCGGATTTTCCACTTTGAGCGGCGTTTACGCCCTTGGTGCCGACCGTGGTTGCTTTGGCTGCCGGAGGCGGTGCAGCAGTGGTGCCTGCCGCCGCGGAAGAACCGTTAAATAATCCGCTGATTATCAGGCGGCGGCCATGGGCAATCTGCAGATCTTCAAGCGTCTTATCAGCGGTATTGACTTCAACGGTTAAATTTGATCCATCAAATTGCAGTTGATCGCCGCGCACCGTTACGGTACCGCGACTGGTTAGCAAGCCCTGCTGATAATCAAAATGCAATGGACTTCCGAGCGACATTTGTATTTGACCGGCTTGCCGCGCCGCCACGCCCCGTTTGAAAGAATTCAACGGGCCGGCGGTAATGGTCACATGTCCCGTCAATGTACCCTTGCGCAAATATGGATTGCCAAAACTGTCGAGGCCTCCGGAACCGCCTCCATTCCCGCCGGCGGCACCGATGATCACGTCGCCGGTGTCGCTTTCAACCAGAATCGACTGCCCTTTGGAGGTATAAAATTGCAATTCCGGCTTAATGAGTTGATATTCTCCGCCGCCGACCGGTTTGGCCAGATTGGCGCGCATAACATATTGCAGCACACCCTGAGCATTGCGATTTTCAACGGAAATATCCGTGGCGCCCGTACCTTGGCCTATCACCAGCGGCTTATTCGCCCGGCCCGTTAATCCCCCGCCGGATGGAAAGAATTGCCCTTTCAAGACGAGAAATAGCGCCAGTGCCACAATCAGGCCGCCAATGTATATCAAAAATTTTCGCTGCACTGAACTCAAAAAGACAAGCTCCGAATTCCAAATTTCCGCGCCCCGCCGCTATTGCCTGGATTCAGGTTTTCACGTTACTGATACCGCGCCAGAACCTGATCCCATAAATTCATACCCCGGCACATCCATTCCACCGCGTCGCGCACGGCTCCATACCCGCCGGGAAATTTGGTGACATACCGCGCCGCAGCGCGCACTTCTTCCGCCGCATCCGCCACCGCGATTGGGCAGCCGCATTTGCGCATCACCGGCAGGTCCGGCAAATCATCGCCGATATAAGCCGTTTGGGCGTCGGTGTAACCAAGTTGTTGAAGAAGATCATTATAAATATCAAGCTTGTTGCTGACATTCTGATAAACATACTGTATGCCCAGTTCTTCCGCGCGGTGCTGCACCACCATGCTTTCCTTACCTGTAATTAATGCCACATGCCGATTCAACTTGCGCCAACATACAATGCCCGTCCCGTCCCGCACATGGAAGCGCTTAATCTGCTGGCCGCTGTCATCGCGGATGATCCCGCCGTCGGTTAATACACCGTCAACATCCATTATCAACAATTGGATTTCCGGGCTGAAACCGCGCGGGACTGATTTTTCCAGATCGTTCATTTTCAATACGCTCCTGATTCTTGGGCGGCTTGCGCCACCACATATACACTATTCCACTATTCGCAGGCTTACCACATCCTGCACGTCAATTAATCCCACCGGCCGGCTGTTTGAATCCACCACCGGTAATTCATCAATACGATGCCTGTTCATCAGCGCCAAAGCCTCGCTGGCCAAGGCTTCCGCATCCACACGTTTCGGATTGGCCGTCATGACCTCGGCCATCGGTAAATCCAGAAAATCGGCTGATTGCCGCAAGCGCCGCCGCAGGTCGCCGTCGGTAAATATACCCGCCAGATGTCCCTGTGCATTGACAACAATCATGGCGCCGGCCCGCCGGCCCGGAGCTTCTTCAATCGCCATCGCTTGCCGCAGCGTCATCGAATCAGGGACCACGGAAAGATTCTCTCCAATCTTAAAGCTCATGACTTCCCGCACACGCAACAACTTTCGTCCCAGTGAACCCGCCGGGTGAAAAGCGGCAAAATCTTCAGCCGAAAAATTCCGCAGGCTCATGACACCCAATACCAGGGCATCGCCCAGGGCATTCATACACGTAATGCTGGTCGTCGGGGCCAACCGCAACGGACAAGCCTCTTCAATGGCCCCCAGGGCGATGCATATATCTGATAATCTCCCCAAGGTGCTTTCGCATCGGCTGGTAATGGTAATGGTCGGCACGCCCACTCGCTTGAGGTGGTCCATCAATCGCGTAAGTTCATCGGTCTCCCCACCGTAGGATAGCAAAAGAGCCACATCGCTGCGCCGCACGCGGCCTAAATCGCCATGCAGGGCTTCCACCGGATGTAAAAAA
>JAJYZY010000086.1:0-5198 GCA_021799715.1 Planctomycetota bacterium
TGATTTACCTGGTTATTGCAATGCTCTTTCCGGAGAAATTTTAATGACTCCCAACGCGTGGATTCAGATACTTGCTTTTCTGGTTGTGCTTGTGGCGCTGGTCAAGCCGCTGGGGGCGTTTATGGCCCGGGTTTACGAGGGCCAGCCATGCGGCCTGGATAAGCCACTGGGTTTCCTGGAGCGCCTGACTTATCGGGTGGCGGGCATTCAGCCGGATCAGCCGATGAATTGGAAAACCTATGCCATTGCCGTGCTCATGTTTAACCTCTTGGGCGGCCTGGTTGTATATGCTCTGCAACGCCTGCAGGGATTTCTGCCGCTGAATCCCGAGCACCTTGGCGCCGTTTCGCCGGACTTGGCATGGAACACCGCCATCAGCTTTATCAGCAATACCAACTGGCAAAGCTACAGCGGTGAAACCACCCTGAGTTACCTCACGCAGATGCTGGGTCTGACCGTGCAGAACTTTGTATCGGCGGCCACGGGCATGGCGGTGCTCGTGGCGCTGATTCGTGGAATCCGTGGCCGGCAGACGGATCATATTGGAAATTTCTGGGTGGATCTCGTGCGCAGCACGCTGTATATCCTGCTGCCGCTGTCATTTGTGCTGGCGCTAATTCTCGTCTCGCAGGGTGTGGTTCAGACGCTTTCGCCGTATAAACAAGTTTCCCTGATCCAACCGGTAAGTTACGTCCAGTCCACCACCAATGCGGCCGGCAAAACGATGCATCAGACCGTTTGGGTGAAACATCAGGTGCTGCCGTTAGGCCCGGCGGCTTCACAGATTGCCATCAAGCAATTAGGCACGAACGGCGGTGGATTTTTTGGCGTTAATTCCGCCCATCCATTTGAGAATCCCAACCCGTTGAGTAATTTTCTGGAAGTTCTGGCAATTCTGCTGATTCCCGCCGCATTGTGCTATACCTTTGGCCGCATGGTCGGTGATACGCGGCAGGGCTGGGCTATTTTAGCCGCCATGCTGATCATATTTGTCCCGCTGATGATCGGTTGTGTGTGGGCTGAACATTCCGGCAATCCAAAAATGGCGGCATTGGGCGTAAACCAGCAATCGTCAGCCTTGATGTCCGGCGGCAATATGGAAGGGAAGGAAACGCGTTTCGGCGTTACGGACTCCGCCATCTGGGCTGCCGTTACCACTGCCGCATCCAATGGATCTGTCAATTCCATGCATGATTCCTTTACCCCCCTGGGTGGTCTGGTGCCCATGTGGTTAATGGAATTGGGCGAAGTGATTTTCGGCGGAGTTGGTTCCGGCCTTTACGGCATGTTGATGTTTGTCATCGTCGCCGTGTTTATCGCCGGTCTCATGGTGGGCCGCACGCCGGAATATCTGGGTAAAAAAATTGAAGCGTTCGAGATGAAAATGGCCACCATTTGCGTGCTGGTGCCACCGGCTCTGGTGCTGGTGACAACCGCCATTGCCTGCGTCACCGTCATGGGCACCAGTGCCATCGCCAATCCCGGAGCGCATGGCTTTTCAGAAATTCTCTACTGGGCCAGCTCGACCGGCAACAACAACGGCAGCGCTTTTGCCGGCTTAAGTACCAATACGCCTTTTTATAATATCGCCGGTGGTATTCTCATGTGGGTATCGCGCTATTTTCTCATTGTGCCGACCCTGGCCCTGGCGGGTGCATTCGCCAGGAAAAAGCAGGTTCCCGTTTCCAGCGGAACGCTTCCCACGCATGACGCGCTGTTTACCGGGTGGCTTGTCGCCACGGTGGTGCTGATTGGCGCTTTGACGTTCCTGCCCGCTTTGGCGTTGGGACCCGTT
Source organism: Planctomycetota bacterium (assembly GCA_021799715.1). The sequence goes on from JAJYZY010000086.1 coordinate 1,796, forward strand.
GTGGAATATCTGCATTTGTGGCACTGACCCGACGGGTTTTGAACTTATTTGATCTTGTTTCGGAGTTGCAATCATCATGGCGGCAAAATCAACATCTCTGTTCAACGGCGCTATTACCCGGCGCGCTGTCGTTGAATCGTTTAAAAAGCTTGATCCGCGAATTCAGTTTCGTAATCCCGTGATGTTTGTCGTCTACATCGGCAGCATTCTCACCAGCGGCTTATTTATTCAGGCTCTCTTCGCACATGGCGAAGCCGCGCCCGGATTTATTCTTGCCATCAGCCTCTGGCTCTGGTTTACCGTATTGTTCGCCAATTTTGCCGAAGCGATGGCCGAAGGCCGCGGCAAGGCTCAGGCCGATACCCTGCGCAAAGCCCGGCGCGATACACCGGCCAAAAAGCTCGCCGAGGAACATCGCGATGCCAGGGTTCAAAGTGTCTCGGCCACCACCTTGCGCAAAGGGGACATCATCCTGGCTCAAGCCGGCGATCTGATTGCCGCCGACGGAGAGGTTATTGAGGGTATTGCCTCGGTTGATGAATCCGCCATTACCGGTGAATCGGCCCCGGTGATCCGAGAATCCGGGGGTGATCGTTCCAGCGTTACCGGCGGCACGCGCGTGCTTTCCGACTGGCTGATGATCCGCGTGGCATGCAATCCGGGAGAAACGTTTCTGGATCGCATGATCGCCATGGTGGAAGGGGCCAAACGTCAGAAAACGCCCAATGAAATTGCCCTCAATATTCTGCTGGCCAAACTGACCATTATCTTTCTGCTGGCCACCGTCACGCTGCTGCCATTTTCCATCTATGCCGTCAATGCCGCCGGTCGCGGTGTACCCGTTCCAGTCACAGTGCTGGTGGCTTTGCTGGTGTGCCTGATACCCACCACCATCGGCGGTCTGTTGTCGGCTATTGGCATTGCCGGTATGGATCGCATGATTCAAAAAAATGTTATTGCAACCTCCGGCCGGGCCGTGGAAGCGGCCGGTAATGTGGATGTGTTGTTGTTGGATAAAACCGGAACGATCACCTTAGGCAACCGGCAGGCGGTTAATTTTATCCCCGCCAAAGGCGTAACGGTCGAACAACTCGCCGATGCGGCACAGTTATCTTCCTTTGCGGACGAAACCCCCGAGGGCCGCAGCATTGTTGTGCTGGCCAAAGATCGCTACCAGTTGCGGGGCCGTGAATTAAGCTCCATGCACGCGCAATTTATCCCATTTACCGCCCAAACCCGCATGAGCGGTGTGGATTGTGACGGGCGGAAAATCCGCAAGGGGGCCGCCGATGCCATTGCCGCTTATGTCGCCGAGCTTGGCGGCGTTTATCCTGATTCGGTCAAGGCCGCGGTGGATGAAATCTCGCGCCGCGGCGGTACGCCTCTGGCGGTGGCGGATGGCCCCAGCGTATTGGGCGTGATTGAACTCAAAGATATTGTAAAAGGCGGCATCAAAGAGCGCTTTGCGGAATTACGCAGCATGGGCATAAAAACCGTGATGATCACCGGTGACAACCCGTTGACCGCCGCCGCCATCGCCGCTGAAGCGGGCGTTGATGATTTTCTTGCACAGGCCACACCCGAAACCAAACTCAAGCTCATTCGTGAATATCAGCAGGGCGGGCGGCTGGTTGCCATGACCGGTGACGGCACCAATGATGCCCCCGCACTGGCCCAGGCCGACGTGGCCGTGGCCATGAATTCCGGCACGCAAGCCGCCAAAGAAGCCGGAAATATGGTTGATCTGGATTCCAACCCCACCAAGCTCATCGAAGTTATTGAAACCGGAAAGCAGCTTCTGATGACCCGTGGCTCCCTGACCACGTTTTCCATCGCCAATGATGTCAGTAAATATTTTGCCATTATCCCGGCAATATTCGTCGGCATCTATCCTGCCATGGGACGGCTGAATATCATGCACCTGGCCACCCCCAAGAGTGCCATTATGTCGGCGGTTATTTTCAATGCCCTGATTATTATCGTGCTGATTCCTCTGGCGTTGCGCGGTGTGAAATATCGCCCGATGCCCGCCGGTAAGCTGCTTTTACAGAATGTTCTGCTTTATGGTGTCGGAGGCCTGATTGTGCCCTTCATCGGGATCAAGCTTATTGATATGGCGCTGGTCGCCATGCACCTGGCATAACCCTTTGTTTGGAAAGGAACAAATTGTATGTGGTCACAATGCCGTCCCGCAGTTGTTGTCTTTGTCGTTCTGTCCGCGATTACCGGGTTGGCCTATCCCCTGCTTGTTACCGGAATTGCCGCCGTGGCTTTTCCCTGGCAGGCCAATGGCAGCATTATAAAAAACAGCGCCGGGCAAGCCATCGGTTCGCGCTTGATCGGGCAATATTTTTCCGAACCCGGGTATTTCTGGCCACGGCCATCGGCCACCGCGCCAGTGCCCTATTGCTCCTACAATGGCCCGCTGGCTGATTGTGCAACAGCCTCCAATTCAGGACCTTCCAACCCCGCCTTGTTCGCGCATGTCAAACGTCGCGTTGAACTGCTTCGGGCGGCTGATCCTGCTGAAAAAGGGCCGGTTCCGGTGGACCTGGTAACCTCCAGTGCCAGCGGACTGGATCCAGAGACCGGCCCCGCGGCCGCGTTATATCCAGCCAGTCGGGTTTCCAAGACTGGCGGTGTGCCCGTTGGGCAAGTGATAAACCTGGTAAGGCGGTACTGTCAGGGGCGCGACCTCGGTATTCTCGGTGCGCCGCGCGTTAATGTGCTTTCGCTTAATCTGGCGCTAGATCGATTATCATCGGCTCAGGCCGCGACCGGCCCTAAGCCTCGGTAAGGTTACTTCCGGCACGCGCGCCGAAGCGCGGGAGGAAATCGGCGGCCATTGGCCGTGCGTGCCGGTTATAATTCCCGGAAATGTTGATCGCAAGAGCCAGAATCGGTGGATATGATGGAACAACCGCAGAGACCCAATCCTGATGAACTGCTGCGACAAGTTACAAAACACGAAGAATCTCTGCGCCGCGGTAAGCTGAAAATTTTTTTCGGGGCCTGTGCGGGTGTGGGAAAAACCTATGCCATGCTGGAGGAAGCCCAGCGGCGGGCCATAGACGGTGTGCGCGTACTGGTCGGATACGCTGAGCCGCATATCCGGCCGGAAACCGAATCACTGCTTCTGGGACTGGATATTCTCCCCTACAAAATGGTGGAATATCGTGGAGCAACACTTAAGGAATTCGACCTTGATGCCGCCTTGAGCAGGGTTCCGGAACTTATTTTGGTTGATGAACTCGCCCATACCAACGCTCCGGGTATGCGGCACGCCAAACGCTGGCAGGATGTTGCCGAACTCCTCGCGGCCGGAATTGATGTATACACAACACTGAATGTGCAACATCTTGAATCCGTCAATGATATTGTGCAACGCGCTACGGGCGTAAAA
>JAJYZY010000086.1:5208-9637 GCA_021799715.1 Planctomycetota bacterium
GCGCCGATGAAGTGCAACTCGTGGACTTGCCGCCGGAAAAGCTCATCGAACGGCTGCAGGAGGGAAAAATTTATGCGCCTGATCGTGCTGTCACCGCATTGCGGCATTTTTTCAGTATCGGCAATTTGCTTGCCCTGCGCGAACTGGCCCTGCGCCGCACCGCCGATCGCATCAATCGGGAAATTGATACCCTCCGGCAGGGTTCGACCGTTCCCCAGGCCGCCGCGGTGTCGGAACGCATTCTCGTTTGCGTTGGCCCCGGGCCTTTTTCCGCCAATTTGGTACGCACGGCGGCGCGCATGGCCGCCGCCTGGAAAGCGCCCTGGATTGCCGTCTACGTTGAAACCGCAAAATCTCCGGGCATATCAGATGCTGATCGCCAGCGTGTGGCGCGTACACTTAATTTGGCCGAGCAACTCGGCGGTGAAGCCGTCACGCTTTCAGGATTGCACCCCGATCAGGAAATCATCGCTTATGCCAAATCGCGGCATGTGGCTCGGATCATTGTTGGAAAGCCGGCGGAAAAAGGCTGGCGGCGCTGGTTGCGAAGATCCTTTGTGGACCGCCTGATTCTGCGCAGCGGAGATATTCATCTCGAATTAATCCGGGAAGACGCCGAGGAACAAACCGTCTCAATTCCGCCCAAATCCAGATTCTCCGATCACCTTGGAGTCGCCTGGGCCCTGGCGGTTGTGGCCTTCAATACGGCGTTGGGCGTTTTTCTTTATCACTATCTCGGATTATCCGATATCAACGTCATCATGTTTTATCTGCTCGGCGTGATCTGGATATCCGCCCGCCACAGCCGCTTCTCCGGCATTTTAACCGCCGTACTCAGTGTCGCCGCATTCGATTTTACCGTGGTAAAGCCCTATTACTCCTTTGCCATTTCCGACACCCAGTATCTTCTCACCTTTGCCGCAATGCTCGGTACCGGCGTCTATATCAGCACGCTGACAGCCCGGCTGCGGGCCTTGGAGCGGCTGTCCCGCTCGCGCGAGCAGCGCACCGAATCGTTGTTGCGCTTAAGCCCGGATTTAATTCTCTGCCCGGATCATAACGCGCTGCTGCATGTTTCCATCGGGCATATCGCGGAATTCTTCGCTTCCTCGGCCGGCGTGGTTCTGCCGGATGCTTCGGGCCACCCCGCGTTGGTGCATGGTTCACCTGAATTGACGCTGGATGACAAGGAACTCGGCGTGGCGGACTGGGTTATCCGCCATGGTGAAAAAGCCGGTTCCGGAACCTCCACTTTGCCCTCCGCCAAAGCTGTTTATCTGCCTTTGAAAGGTGTGAAATCCACGCTCGGTGCCTTGTGTCTCGTGCCCACTGAAAATGCCCAGTTCAGCCAGCCGGATGAATGGCGCACGCTTGAAGCCTTCACCGCTCAAATTGCGGTGGCGCTTGAGCGCATGATGCTTTCCGAGGAATCCCACCGGGCCTGGGAACGCACCGAACTTGAAATGCTGCGTAACACTCTTTTATCCGCCGTTTCCCATGATCTCCGCACGCCGCTGGCTGCTATTACCGGCTCGGCTACCAGCATCCTTCAAGCCGGGGCGTCCATGCCCGCCGATACCCGGGAGGAACTGCTGGCAACCATTTCTCATGAATCACAACGCATGGAGGGACTCATTGGCAAACTCCTGGAAATGACCCGTTTGGAATCCGAAAATCCGGTTGTTCAAAAAGTTCTCGTGGACGTTCGCGAAGTTATTATCTCGGCTGTCGGGCGTTGGCGAAATAATCCCCAGCACCGTGAATTTCAGGTTCTTATCCCCGATGGGCTTCCGTCTGTTCCCGGTGACCCGGTTCTTATTGAACAAGTTCTCTCGAATCTTATTGAAAACGCGCTCGAACACGCTGACGCTCCAACGCCCATTGAAATCAACGCCGTCGCCCGCGCCGATTCCGTGCTTATTCGCGTGATGGACCGCGGTCCGGGCCTTCCCGTGCATGACACGCAAAGAATATTTGAGAAGTTTTTTCGCGGATCGGCCTCCCCGCTGCGACCCGGTCTCGGGCTTGGTCTGGCCATTTGCCGCGCTATTGTCCAACTTCACCACGGAACGATCACCGCGCGCAACCGCGACGGCGGCGGTGCCGAATTTCAGGTAACACTGCCCGCATCTGAAGGTTGACGAATCAGCGTTGGGACGGTGTGATGGCGTTTATGGTGGCAGCAGGTGCGTTGATTCTGGTTATTGAAGATGATCCGCCGATTCGGCGGTTTTTGCATATCGCATTGGAAGGCCAGAATTACCGTATACTCGAAGCGGCCACGGCGGCCGAGGGTATGCGGCTGTTCGGCCAGAATTCACCGGATGCGATTATTCTCGATCTGGGCCTGCCGGACCGCGATGGTTTGACATTAATCAAAGATATTCGGCAACTTTCGCACCTGCCGATCATTATTGTTTCCGCGCGTGGACAGGAACGCGGGAAAATTGATGCACTGGATGCGGGGGCGGACGATTATCTCACCAAACCCTTCGGCGTGGGTGAGCTGCTGGCGCGTCTGCGTGTTGCTTTGCGCCGGGCGGCAAGTACCCACCAGCCGGATCGTGGCGTATTGACTGTGGGCGATATCAGCATGAATCTGGATTCGCGCGAAGTGACCGTGGCCGGCAATGTGGTGCATCTAACGCCGCACGAGTATCGTCTGCTGCTGGTACTGCTGCGGAACGCCGGTAAGGTTATGACCCACAAGCAACTCCTCAAGGAAACATGGGGGGCCGGCTACGGCTTTGAAACGCATTATGTGCGTGTGTACATGAATCAACTTCGCAAAAAAATTGAGCCTGACCAGTCCCAGCCCAAATACATTCATACTGAAACCGGTGTCGGTTATCGCTTTTACACGCCGCCGGACTGAACCCAGTAGCGTCCGGCACGGCTTTTGCAATAGGGCGTTTTCGCGGCATCGCTCGGCGGGCGTCACAAAGTGGCGGGCACAGGTGTTTGAATCGGGAGAGTTCCGCGCATGCGGCAGCGCCGCTTCCTGCCGGAGACAAAAATCTCCCGGAGCGGTTTACACCGATTTTTTCGCGGCCCGCCGTTTACGGGCCAACTCCCGCTCGCGGGCGAATCGCGCCAATTGCGGAGCCAAATCCTCATATCGGGCCTCGCCCGATATAATCAACCGCATGGCGGTAAACGCATATGTGCTGGGTTCCTGTTGCGTATACAGGCTCATCAGCAGCGTGCCGATCATCGCCACGTAAAACCAGGTCTCCACTCCCCGCGGACTGTGGCTGATCATGTGCTCAAAGTTGGCATAAACCTTCAGCCAGCGGAAAAACAATTCAATGGTCCACCGGTACAGGTAGATCAGGCCAAGGATGTGCGCGGGCAGGGTCAGCATATTGGTCAACAGCCGAATGGACTGGTCGGGGTTATCCGGGTTATCAATCAGAATCTCCCGCACTTTAATCGGCGGCGCAGGGTGTCGGCTGGATCCCGTCAGATAGCCGATGCGATCGGAGAGCACCCGGTGCTGACGATCCGTTTCTGTAAGGATATTTTCCGACTCGCTGGTAAAGCCCACCTCGAACCTCAGGCGGAACACAAAGTGTGCCCCGCCTTCCACGATCCCCTGAACCCCGGCAAAGCTGAAAACGCCCCGGTCCGCGACATAGATCATGTCCCGTGCCATAGTCTTGAGAATCGCCTGAGCCTCCGAGTCCCCATCCTCTCCACTGACACTCAGTCCCACCGGATTGCCCGTACCGATGCAATAGTGCAGGTTCAGTCGAACCTGTCGCCCCGGAAGCCGCTGCGGTCCGCTTTTCTCATGTAATGCCCATAACACCTGTGCCGGCACGCGAAAATACGAGCCGTCAAAAGCCACGAGCCTTTCATACAAACCCTGGAACTCCGGATCCAAGCTCTGCCGATTGGGGATGGCCTGGTAAATCTCCTGCAGCAAGGGAGTCAACAGGGATGGATCAAAAAGTTTGAGTCCCTCCGACAGTGTGCTGCGACACACCCGATCCACGTTCAAACTCTGCTTGACTCCGGGAACCCGACTGAAGAGTTCAAGCTTCCGCAAAGACCGAATATCGGAATTGAAAAATCCCAGCAACAGAATGGTGACCGCATCGTCAAGATACAATTCCCGATTGGGATGCGGGTTATGGCGGCGCAGGTCGCCGATGTACTTCTCCAAGAGCTTGATGTACTTACGCCCCACGAGATGCCGAAATGGTTTGCGCCGGGCCGCAGTCCCAGCCGCCGTCTCCGCCGGGGAGGGAGGCTCCGCACCAGTCCGCAACGCCTGCCGACGGCGTTTCCGTGGCCATGAGGGGTCAGTAAGATGTTGCGAGCCTGTGTTCGCCATGCGCAACAGTAAACCACAAAACACGCGCCAGCGCAAACCTCGTAATTGCGAATATTAAGATGGGGTCATTTTAGTCCCGGACGCCACTGG
>JAJYZY010000087.1 GCA_021799715.1 Planctomycetota bacterium
CGATGAAGCACAAAAATAGAAAATCGGGCTTTACAAACCAGAAAACATCTCGCTTCGCGCCCACAACCCCTTGGCCTCCCGTCAATCCTAATTTTTAGGCGTGACAGAGCACTAGATCGATCGCCGGATTCACCCGGCGCAATGCTCTCTGATGCGTAATGACAAAATGCCGATTACACCATCCCGGCGGATTTACGGATCAGCCATTCGGCGGTCAAAAGTGCAATGAAAGCAAGCAGGAAAAAAACGTGGAGCCAGAAGGTTGTGGTGCTTCGTCGATGCGCGAAAAGGCTGGTGCTTTCCGGGATTTTTACTACCTGTTTCACTGGTGGCATAAAACGGGCGAGAATATCGGCAAATGGCCCCGGCAGGGCAATGCCATCACCGGCCCGGGCGATTTGCTGCATGGCCGCCGGATCGCTGGTGGTATTGAGCATTTCGAGGTTTCCCGCTGATTTTACGTCAATGTTTAACCAACGGACCGTTGCGGTTGGATCGTTGAGAAGCCGCGTTTGAATACCCGAACCTTTAAGCGTAATGCGATAATGTCCCGGGGGCAGACCGGTTAGCTGGCCGCTGTAATATCCCGGCACGCCGGATTGCGGCAGCATGGCGGCGGAATAAATTGCCGGCGATGCGGATGCGGTTGTTTTACCGCCGGCGGAAGTTGGCGGAAGACTTGTGGCGAGAGCCTCAAACCGCAGGTCGGATTCCGGTAATAAGCGGTCGTCAAGTACCCGTGCCTGCACCGTGATTTTTCTGCCCTGATTATAACTGGAATGATCGGTTCCAAAGCGGACGAACTTGCCTCCCGCCGGTAATTGCGAACCCGAAGCCCATCGCAGCAACTGTCCTAAAAACACATCTTCCACGTTGTAACCATGAACGTAGCGCAATCGCCAAAGCTGATTGCTGGCAAGATACATCACCCGCCCCGCGCCCATGGACATGGTGGTCAGCAACGCCCGTCGCCGCGCAGCACGAAAATCGGATATGGTGCCGGAGCTTGTTGACGCCGAATGGGCGTGTCCCGCAATAACCCACAGGACTCGCGCATTGGCGCGAGCCTGCGTATAGGCGCTGTGCCAATACCAACGCGGCATGGAACGCCAGATGGTGCTGTCGGTGCGCCGATCCACTCCCAATTGCGAAAGACCGGATTCCGCACCCTGTGCCGTTAATGCCGGCAGGAATCCATGGTCATTATCCTGGCGCAATAGTGCCGGCGGCCAGATCGCGTTGAATTTAACCGGGAAAAGCTTTCGCAACGGCTGATGTGCCCAGTCCCGCGGCATGAATTCCTGACCCGCGATCACCACCAGAGCCGCGCCCTTGGTTTGCACCGCGTAGGCGATGCCCTGCTGGGCCACCGGAGAAAGGGTGTTGGCGGGAATATCGCCGAGGATAATAACATCAAAGGCTTCCCAGGCTTTTCGCCCCATCGGCAACGCCTGTGCGAGATAACTGTGATTTTCCGGCGATGCGACAACCGGTGGCGGTGGGGCAACGCCGGCGATTGCGGCGGGATGCAAAAGCACCGCCTGCAGATGAACCCGGCGACTGCGTGAAAAATAATTCACCAGATACTGATAATTCCAGCCCGGCTGGCTGTCAATCAGCAGTACCTGCAGCTTATCCCGCCGCACTGTTACACGAAATGCCCGCGCCACGGCGCGTTGCATGGCCGCGGTGCGCGGAACTTTTATACTGTAGGCATAAACCCCCGGACCGGGCGGCAGATTCTTGAATCGGACTGATTTGTAGGCATCGGCGCGATGCGTCAATATCACCCGCCGGGCTGTCACGCGACCATGCCGCAACAATTCCACCGTGACCGGCTTATCCGCCATGGATCTTAGATGGATCACCGCCGTCGCTTTAAGATACTGGTGCTTGTAAATCCATCGCGGCGCATGGACTGAATCAATGGATGCTCCTGGTGGCGCGTGGTCCGATCCGATGCAGAGCGTAAAAGTATGAACATGATGGATGGCCAGAAGCCTGGCAACTTCCGCCGGATTCGAACCGACATTCTGCCGGCCATCGGATATCAGCAGCACATCGGCGCGACGACCGCGTTCAATTCGCGAGGCTGACTTCAACAGGGCCTGGCTGATGTTGGTGCTCTTGCCCGTGGGATTCAGATTGCTTTGCAATACCGGCTTAATATTGCCGTAAGATGGAAACGATGCACTGTAAGCTGTGCCCGCAAAGCTTATCAGATGCACCGAATCTTGACGCAGCAATTTGGAAATCATCCGTCCGCCCCGGCTTTTGTTCGTGAGGATGGCCAACGCCAATTGCGCGCGCGTGAGGGTCAACACATGATGAAGTTGCGACTGGAAGGGCACATTGGATTGATTTGCCGCCAGATAGGCGTTATCCGCATTTTCGGCAATCTTCTGTAAAGCCCGCATGGCATCGCGCAGTTGAACACGCACGGCGGCGTAGGCGCTGACAGCGGGGGTGGCATCGCCGGCGGTGGCGTTGTAGTTTTGTAAAACCTGCCGCACCGCACGGGCAACGTGCCGCAAATCATCAGTCACGTCCGACGCCGACTCATGGCGGGACACATGATCAACAATCTCGCCCAGCCGCGTATTCCAAAGCCGCAAAGCCGCAAGGCTCTTCCGGTTTTCCCTTTGCGATTGGAGTCGCGAATCAGCGGTAAATTGGCTTTCCTGATCGTTTAGTGTGCGCAATTGCTGGGCCAATGCACTAAGCTCGGCTAATTGGCGATCCAATGCGTCACTGTAGTTTGGTACCCGTCCCAATGCACAGGCCCACCGCAGCGCATAGCGTTGTCCGCCCTGTGCATCCCGCACACCCATTGATTCGCTGTGGTCCAAGATCAGCCACAGTTGTCCCGGCGATGTGCGGGTGCGCGTCCATTGCAGCGCCGGGCCAGCCAGCACAATAGCTAAAAGTAAAAGCAGGGCAACGCGCAACATCGTCAAGGTCGCAATGGTGCGGGGCGGAGCGAGATCGCGCTGCTGCTGATACAGATACACGATCAGCGCCAATGACCCGATGGCAACGATTGCCAGCAGCCACACCGGCATGGCCGGGTGCAGCATCAGGTGAACATGGCCATGATGAAGTTGTTCAGGCTCTTTAGCCAATAAAAATTCCCTTTTCCATTACAACAGACTCATGGCCGGTAGTTCCGATGCCGACAAATCTGCCGCGCGGGTCAATTGGGACAGCTTGCGGCACATCACCGATTCCAATACCAGCATCAGCAGCAGGAGTATGGCCAGTATCGGCCACAGGCTTACGTTATCACTGATCGTCCCCAGAGCCTGCGCAATGTCATTGGCTTTGATTTCCCGGCGAATGTAACCTTTGCCGATAAGCCATTTCATGTCGGTTGCCGAAAGCACGGCTGGATTGAGTTCCGCGCGGTCGATATTGACATTGAAATACACATCAGCCCGGCTTTTTTTGGGGCTGAAGGACAGGGTATACAAGCCGGGCAAGCCGGTGTGATTCCAGGTAATAAGATATTGTCCACCGGTTATCAACTGGGGCGTTACCGGATGGATCAATCCATGCGGCTGGAGTATCTCGGCAGCTTGAATCGCGGGAATATCTGATCCGGTCCACACGATCGGATCGCCGGGATGCAGATAATGCCGATCGGTCAGGCGTTTGGCTCCCATGGCAAGTTCATAAACCGTCTGATTAACCAGCGGCAAAAAGCTTCCGGCCTGCAGGGGCCAATCATTCCATCGGCCCCCGACACCGGTAGTCCAGATCACAACGTGACCACCGGAATTGCCGACATTCTGGCTTAACATCAGCGGGGTGCCATCCGAGGTGGCCAGTATCACCTTTTCCAGTCCATTGGCGGGCATCAGCTTGCGCCATTTCCGCAGGGTTACATCCACGATGGCGTTGCGATGGAGGCTCCGCAACGGCCGCAAAAAAGCACTTTCAGGATCACGTAAGACAATCACCGGATGATGTTTGCCCGCCGACTGAACTTTACCCAGCGTGCCGATGTTGAATCCGGCCGCGGGCAGTTGTGAATTCACAAACATCCGGCTGGCATTGCGGCCCAGAATAAACCAGACCCCCTTGCCGGAACGGGCAAACGCGTGAAGCCGGGCAATCAAGCTGGTTGGAAGTGTGGTTGGATCATTGACAATCACCACCTGATATTGACTTAAATGTGCCCGCCGGGCGCTGCTGGCGCTCATAACCACCGGTTGGGCCAGGCCCAGGCGTAACGAAGTGGATGGTTGCAGGGCGGCTTGCAGAAACCGGCTGGCGCGAAATGATCCGACGTTGCCGAGTTGGCTGTCAATAATGAGCACGGGAATATGATTCCAGGCTTGGATCACGGCGGTAGATTGATTATCAGCCGCCAGCGCGTCCTGGATTCCCGTGCGCACCGTAATCCAGTGGGAACCGGCTGACGCGATCCGAAGGTGCATGATTCCGGTGGTACTGCGGCCGGCCTGCAGGCGGGGAATCATCAGATGGCCCATCGGCGCGCCATCATACAGCAACTCAATCGGAATGGACTTTACAGGAAGCGGCCCGGAGTTGCTGACGCTGAAGATCACATTGACACGCCGGCCCACGCCGGGGAAGGCGGGTTGTATATGCAACGGCCCGATTGCAATGTCCGATACGGTGGCATGGGCAACAACCGGCAGATCGAATATCGCCGGATTTTTGCCCGCAACTTTACCACCATAGGCCGCCTTCCATAATGCATTGCGGTGGGGTTGCCACGACACCACCCGGTGATCGGACACGACAAAAATGATCTTGTTAAACAAGGCTCCCCGCCGCGCCACCCGGCGGGCCTCCTGGATGGCCGCGGGTATGGAGGCTCCCGCCAATCCCATCGGCAACTCCTGAAGCGGCGCCAGCAGTTTGCTTTGAACCGCCGCCGGGTCGGATACCGCCACTGGAAAAGTTGTCAGGCTGTATGGACGATGGCCGGCAATAACAACCGACATTGTGTCGTCATGGCTCAGGGTGTTGGCGATGCGTTTGGCAATGGAGATTTCATGGGCGAATACCGTCCGCCGTCCATCGAGTATGCCGGTTGAAATGGAATGATCCAGCACTATGACCACATCCGCCGATGACCCACCAGCCAGTTTCTTTACGGCGCCGGCCGGCAAAATGGGCCATGCCAGCAGCAATGCCAGCAGCAGTATCATGGCAATGCGCATTAAAAGCAGCAGCCAATGATCAATATTGCGGCGTTTTTTCTTCAATACATCACTGGATTGAAGAAACATCATGGCTCCCCAGTTAATCGGCGTTGTCTTCTGCCGATGCAGAAGGTGAATGGCGATGGGAATGCCGACGGCCGCCAGTCCGGTAAGCATCCATGGGAGTTCAAACATGATGTGTGTCCCCCGTCATGCGCGGTGCCCTCTCATCCGATTTGCGAGATATTGGGACAGGGCATCATCAAAGGGCCGGGAAGTATTAAACAGGCTGTAACTGATATTCAAATCCGCCGCCGTGCGCCGCAGCGCCGCGAGATGCTGGCGCAGGTTATCCAGATATTCGCGCCGCATCAGTGCCGGATCCAGCCGAAGCCGATGCTGCGGCGATTCCATGTTCTGAAAAAGCGTCCATTTGCGGAATGGGAAATTCAGTTCATCGTCATCCATGACATGCAGCATGAGCACTTCATGGCGACGATGGCGGAAATGATGCAGCGCGCCGATGAGGGCCGCGGGATCTTCAAAAAAGTCACTGATGATGATCACCAGGCTGCGGTGGGTGATTTGTTGTGCGATATGATGCAATAATATTGCCAGGCTGGATTCGCCGCCGGCTTGCCGGGCTTCGAGTGTGTTGACAATGTTGATAAGGTGCGACGGGGTGCTACGCGACGGAATAAAATCCCTGATCGCATTATCCGCGGTAATCAACCCCACGGAATCCTGCTGGTGCAGGGTCAGATAGGCCAGGCTTGCGGCCATGAATTGACCGTAGCGGTACTTTGTCAGCTCAGTTGAACCGCGATATGCCATGGACCCGCTGCAATCCAGAATAATAACCGCCCGCAAATTGGTGGTAACCTCATACTGTTTGATGTAATAGCGGTCGGATTTTCCCAGAAGCCGCCAGTCAATGCGTTTGACATCATCGCCGGGCACATATTGACGATGTTGCGCAAAGTCGATGGCAAAGTCGATATGCTTGGATTTGTGCATTCCCTGCACATAACCATCCATGACTTGTCGCGCTACCATATCCAATTTGCCGAGTTTGGACAGCACTTTGGGATCCAGCAGCGCTGTTGAGCCGGGTGCCTTGGAGGATGGTTGGATACTGGCTTTAGTCAGGGGCATCGCTTTATTTCCATCATGCGTTTAACTCGCGGCCTGGTCGCATCAATTTCCGCATCCCATGGCGGCATTGCGTTATGCGGTGGTAATTCCCGGCAGTTCCGTCAGGAGCCGGTCGATGATTTTATCACTGGTCATACCCTGGGCCTCGGCGCTGAAGGTGGTAAGAATGCGATGCCGCAATACGGGATGCGCCACATTGATAATATCATCCGTATTGACGTGCATGCGACCATGCAGAATGGCCCGTGCCTTGCCCGCCATAATCAGGTAGATGCTGGCCCGCGGCCCGGCACCCCATTGCACAAGCTCATTGAGCCATGGCCGAGCCTCGGTTTCACGCGGGCGGCTGGCGCGCACCAGATCGCGGGCAAACTGATATACGTGGTCTGCCACCGGTACGCGCCGCACCACCTGCTGCAGGTGCAGAATCGTCGGCGCATCGAGCAACCGCGACAACGCCGGCCGATAGGCGCTGGTGGCCTGTTTCATGATCTGAATTTCCTCATCCGGCTTTGGATAATTCACGATGGTCATGAACATGAATCGATCCAATTGCGCCTCCGGCAGCGGGTAGGTACCTTCCTGTTCAATCGGGTTCTGGGTGGCCAGCACAAAAAATGGCTGCGGTAATTCGAATGTGGTTTCACCAACCGTCACACGGTGTTCCTGCATGGCTTCCAGCAGTGCGGCCTGGGTTTTCGGCGGCGTGCGGTTAATTTCATCGGCCAGGACGATGTTGGCAAAAATGGGGCCTCGAACAAAACGAAAGGCCCGTTTGCCCGTGCTTTTGTCCTCTTCCAGCACATCGGTTCCGGTAATATCCGACGGCATCAAATCCGGTGTGAATTGAACGCGCTTGAAATCCAGTTGCAGCACATCGCTGATGGTTTTCACCAGCATCGTCTTGGCCAGGCCCGGCACGCCGACCAGCAGCACATGGCCCTGACAGAACATGGCTGTAAGTACCTGCTCAATAACTTCGGTCTGCCCGACAATATATTTACTTAATTGTTCGGTAATTGCCTGATAAGCCCGCGCGAGTTGTTCAACGGTCTGCACATCAGAGGCCATGACGCGACCGCCGGTTGACGCGGCCGGAACGGGTGTTTGCGCCGGCGGAAGCGGCGCGGGTGTCTGTGGCACCGTTGCTTCCGATGCCAGGGGAATACCGCTGTCGGAGTTATCGGAAAAACTGCCCATGAACTGCGACATGTTTGCATCTCCAAACCGATGATTGTTTTGCGGACTAAAGTCCGCTTGAAGATATATTACCAGATGCGCTACCGGACTGCCGCAAGTTATCGGTTGTGTAAAATTCCGAACATTTGGTAATTGAAATATCCCCACCGGGTTGGCACAATAGATGCGGTGGAAATACATCGGCCCATGAAGAATTCCGGGTGGAGGGGTACGACCGTGTGGGTGCGGCGTCTTAAGCGCTGTGGGATGCCTGATGAGGTGGAAGGTAAATAGCATGATGCCGGCGATAGCTTCTCTGCGACGATTGCGCCTTGTCCAGGCCAGAACCGGAACGATTCTATTGGGATCACTTCTGGTGCTGACGGTTATAGCCATGGGCTTTTTGTCCATCTGGCAGGATATGCGGGCTCTCGCCGCCCAGCAGCGCATGCATCGGGCGTTGTCAATTGTTCAAGCCGCTGATTCAATTCTAATCGGGCTGGAAAACATTGAAACCGGGCAGCGTGGGTATCTGATCACGGGAAATTTGAGCTATTTGGAGCCATATCATCGCGGCAGTGTTTCCATTGACACGCGAATCAAGCGCCTGGGTAAGTTGTTGCCGGCAACAGCGGCCAATGCCCGCCTGATTGCCAATATGCGAACATTGGCCGCGGACAAGATTGCTGAAATTGATCAGACAATTCGTATCCGAACCAAACATGGCTTCAATGCTGCCGCCGCTATCGTGCGCACCAATGTTGGCAAACAATTCATGGACATGTTGCGGATGGAACTTTCAACGCTTCGGCACCATTATCATCGCGTGGCCATTTTCGAGCATGTTCTGGCCCGGCGCCGGTTGCGCACGACGAAAATAATCGTAAGCGGCTTTGCCCTGGTGTTTCTGGTCACGCTGGTGGCAATGTATAGACGGTTCGTTCAAGATGTGCGACGAACCCGCGAAATGGCGGATCGTTTAACCCACGATGCCAATATCGATCCATTGACGAACCTGCCGAATCGCGCTTTATTCATGAACTGGCTGACCTACGGCCTGGCGCAGGCGGAGCGGATTAATGGAAAATCGGCGGTGCTTTTCCTGGACCTGGATGGTTTCAAACCGGTCAATGATCGTCTGGGGCACTCCGCGGGTGATCGGGTGCTCTGCGAGGTGGCGCAGCGATTTAAACACAGCGCTCGCACCGGAGACATGATCGCCCGGATCGGCGGCGATGAATTTGCGGTTTTCATTCCCCTGGTATCCAATGAAAGTGATCCCGCGGAATTGGCCCAGCGACTGATCGAGGCCATGCGGCAGCCGATTGTCGCCGATGGCTCGGTGGTTTACGTGGGCGTAAGCATCGGAGCGGCCATGTATCCGCGCAATGGAAAAAGTCCTGAATTACTTTTGGCCGCCGCAGATCAGGCCATGTACCGAGCCAAGCGGGAGGGGGGGCGTAAGCTGGCGTTCCATAATTCCGCACTGACCGATCAGATATCGCGTGAAACCCGCCTGCGCGGTGGACTGCAAAAGGCCATGCAGGCAAGAGAATTTGTTTATCATTATCAGCCGCTGCTTGACGCGCACAGCCTTAAACCGGTTGCCGTGGAGGCTTTGCTGCGCTGGCGGCATCCGGACCTGGGTTTACTGGTGCCGGCCGAGTTTCTTCCGATAGCGGAGCGCAGCGGGTTTATGCGCAAGCTTGGTCCGGTTTTATTGCAAAGTGCCGGTGAACAGATGGCCTCGTGGCATCGGCAGGGAATAAAGCTGCGATTGGCGGTCAATATTTCTCCATTTCAATGTTCTGATCAGAATTTGATTTCCGTGGTTGAAAGCGTCCTGATTTCCAGTGGATTGGAACCACAAAGTCTGGATCTGGAAATAACCGAATCCGGACTGCTGCAAAATGATGCGCAGGAGATTTTGCGGCATATTCGGCGCATGGGTGTCGGCCTGACGCTCGACGATTTCGGCGGTGGAACTAGTGTACTGTCCCTAACGCTTGTTTACACTTGGCGATCTTGGCCAGAATCGTGTCGGCGTCCTTGGTCCAAGTGA
>JAJYZY010000088.1 GCA_021799715.1 Planctomycetota bacterium
TTGGATGGCTTCAACAATCTGAAATCCGATGGTGAAAACCGGATTCAGACTGGTCATGGGTTCCTGGAAGATCATCGCGATTTTGCCGCCGCGCACCCGCCGCATCTGCGATTCGGTAATCGACAGCAAATCCCGATTTTCCATCATGATCTGCCCGCCGACAATCCGGCCCGGTTCAACCACCAGCCGCATCAGCGACAAAGCGGTAACACTTTTCCCGCAACCGCTTTCACCCACCAGAGCCAATGTCTGGCCGGGGTAAATGGAAAATGAAACGCCATCGACCGCGTTGAAAACACCCGCAGGCGTGTTGAAGCGCGTGATCAGATTGCGCACCCGCAGCAGCGGTTGATCCGGGGCATTGGGTAATGGCTCCATCATTGCGATTATCTCCGGCCCATGGTGGTGGGGTCAATGGCGTCGCGCAGGGATTCCGCGATGAGATTAAACGCCAGAACGGTAATAAATATCAACAGCCCCGGCCCCAGCGCCTGCCACCAGCGGAAAACCGTTGCGGGATTGCCCGCGGAATTAAGCATGGAACCCCAGGACGCGGTGGGCGGCTGCACGCCGACACCGAGATAACTTAATGAGGCCTCAATGGTAACCGCGCCGGCCATGCCAAAGCCCGCGGATACCAGCACCGGGGTAACGCCATTGGGCAGCATGTGTTTGAAAAGAACACGCCAGAGCGGCATGCCCGCACCCCGGGCGGCCAGAACATAATCCAGATTGCGGATGCGGAAAAATTCCGCGCGCAGCAGCCGCGCATAGCCCGTCCAGCCGGTAACGCCGATAATCACCATGATGTCGAGAATATGGCGGCCGTAAATGGCCACAAATGTCAGAATAAGAAAAAATGTCGGTATGGACTCGACCATTTCCACCAGCCGCATGCCGATGATATCAAATACTCCACCAAAGTAACCGGTTAATGCGCCGACCACAATTCCCAACGCCAGAGCGATAATCTGGCTGACAAAGCCAACGCCCATGGCAATTCGCGCACCCCAGAGCAGGCGCGAAAGCTCATCGCGGCCATCGCCGTCGGTGCCCAGCCAGTGCCGCCGGGACGGCAGTTGATTGATCAGCCCCTTGCTTAATGGTTCCATCTCCGCATAGCCCCACCGCACGGGTGGAAAGACCGCATGGATGATCTTGCCGTGCCGGGCCAGGCTGCGATAATTGGTGGCATCAAGGCGGTTATGATGCAGCACGGCAATCAAGGAGCCGGCGACGATGGTGATTGCGGCAAGCGTGACAAACGCGATGCGGCGGCGCATCATGCGCCGCGGGCTCTTCAGGTGCCGCGATGTTGCCGTGACAACGCCCTGGACGGCCAGAGCCGCCGCCACGGCCAGCAGAATCCAGTCGGTGCTGCTGAGGTCTTCAAACAGCGGATATTCACGCACGGCGGCGTGGCCGGGCGTTGCGGGGATAACGCAGGTATACGGTTGTCCATTGGCAATAAGTGGCACCAGCAAAGCAATAACCACCAGCACCGCCAGATAGGCGGTGCAAATCCGCACCAGCAACGGTCGAAACAGTCGTGCCGCCACCCAGCGCCAATAAGGCCGCGGGGCGTACAGCAGCGGCTGATCAATCGGCGGCATGGTCACATCAGCCATACGTCACCCGCGGATCAGCAAGGTGATAACATATATCCACAGCAAGATATGAAAGCAGGGTCAATATGGAACCCACCAGGGCCAAATCCTGTATGACCGGCAAATCCCGCGCCAGGGTGGACGTATAGGCCAGGCGGCCCATGCCGTTGATGGAAAAAATCTGTTCCACGATCACCGAACCGCCAAGCAGTCCCGGAAGCGACATTCCGGTAAGCGTAATAAGATTCAGCAGGCTGTTGCGAAATACATGGCGGGTAAGAACGGTGGTGCTCGAGAGCCCCTTGGCCCGGGCGGTGCGCACATAATCCTGTTGCAGGTTTTCCAGAATCGAACCGCGAATCTGCTTGCTTAAAAACGCGAATCCGCCGTAAACGGAACAGACAATCGGCAGAACAATATGATACAGATAATCGGCGATATAACGGAAAAACGTCATATTGCCGGTATTGGTGGAGTGAAGCCCCGCCGATGGAAACCAGTTGAAATACTGCGGATTGGCGAAAAAGCCCAGCAGGGTTGATCCCAGCCATATTACCGGAAGGGAATACAACGCCAGTGACAAAAAGCCATAGCCCCGATCCAGCAATCGCCCCTGATTCAACGCGGTGATCAGCCCGCCGGGAATGGACACCAGATAAATCACAAACATTGCAATGGCATTGATGGTCAGTGTAACCGGCAGGCGTTGTTCAATGAGTGTCAGAACCGGTTCCTGATAGACAATGGATGTTCCCAGGTGTCCCTCGCATGTGCTTTTCAGCCAGAGAATATATTGCATCATCAGGCTGATGGGTTTGCCGTTCTTATCCACCAGATGCAGCCGGCGTTCCATGATTTCCTGTTCCTGCTGCTGGGCCTGCCGCGACTGCATCATGCCGGCGGAAAATTGCCCACCGCCGGTGGCCAGGCCCGGCGCAAAACGCACCACGGCAAAAAGCATGAAAGTCATACCCAGCAGTGTCGGAACCATCAGCAGCAATCGGCGGATAATATATGTGGTCATTCCTGCATTCCATCTCGCGGCGATTGGCACCAAGCCGGGTACCCAACACTTCTCATTGATACTTCTGGAGTTTCAACGGAACAAACCAGTTGGCCTCCAGCGGGCCGAACTTGCCCACCGGTGCGGTATTGTGGAACCGCTGGTTAATAAACATCAGCGCTTCGGGGGTAAACAAAAACATATACGGCTGCTGCCGATACACAATGGCCTGAAATTTGTGCCAGATCACCATGCGTTTGGCCGTGTTCATTTCGCGGCGGCCCTCGGAAATCAATTTGTCGGCTTGCGCATTGTCAAAATCGCCGGAATTGCTGCCTTTATCGGCATAGCTGGCGGAATCCCATATCTGATACGGATCGTTTTCAATGCCCCCGCTCCAGCCGAGGAAGAATGCGGAAAATTGCCGATCATCAATTTTTTGGATCATCACGGAAAATTCCAGCGGCTGCACGCCCATGTCAATGCCGGCTTTGGCGAATTGCTGCTTCATGTACACGCAGATATTCTGCATCAGCGGGTCACGCGAGGGCAGAAGTATCTGGAACTTAAACGGCTTGCCATCACGCCGCAAGATGCCGTTCGAGCCCATTTTCCACCCCGCCTGCCGCAGCATAGCCTCGGCCTTGGCGGGATCATACGCGATGGGTTTGATGTTTGGATCATTCTGGGGGGAAAGTGGATTAAACGGCCCGGTCATCGGCAGAGCCAGGCCGTGCAGAAATGTTTTGATAATCGCATTGCGATCCACGAGCATGCACAATGCGGTGCGGGTGAGGCGGTCCTTGAATTCCGGTTTTTTAAGATTCCAGCATACAAATTCATAGCCCGCCGCCGGGGTCAGGAATTTGTAGCAGTGATGCGTTTTGGCAAATCCCGGCTCTTTGATGTATTTGATCCATTGCGAGGGTTGCGGGGAATCTGTATCAATTTGCCCGGCTAAAAAGGCCTGCAAGGCCGCCTGTGGATTCTGGATAAAGCGATACACAATGCGGTTGAATGTGGGCAGCGGCCCCCAATAGCGCGGGTTGCGCACCAGCACAATTTCACCGCTGCTCCATTTATCGAACATATATGGGCCGCTGCCGACCAGCAACCGCCCGCGCTTGTTGAATTCGCTTGCTTTTCTGAATTTGTACACGCTTTCCGGAAGAATACTTATGCCGCCGACAACTTCCAGGGACTTGAAGTATGGATGCTTAAAGGTAAATACAACCGTGCGTTTGCCGATGGCTTGGCACGATTTAACATCATTAAGATATACGCGCTGCGGCGCATCATCCACACCGGGATTCATCATGGTGTTATAACTGAACAGCACATCCCGCGCGGTAACGGGCCGGCCATTGCTGAAACAGGCCCGGCGGCGGATTTTGAACGTGATTTTCAGGCCGTTGGGGGACACACGGTAGCTGCGGGCCAGCCAGGGGTCCCATTGCAGCGTCAGCGGATCACGCGAAAGCAGGGACTCCTGCACCCATCCTTGTACAATGGCGGCACCTTCATCACGCGCAATAAATGGTGCCAGCGTGCGCGGCTGCTCGCCAAGATTCTCCACCAGCCAGTCGCCCCGGGCGTAATCCGGGCGGCCATAGGGGTTGTGCGGCAAAAGAGGCGGATTCGGGTAACAGACATAGCGCGTGCCGTCCGGCAGGGTTTCGCGAATGTCTTTTTGTGCAGTCCGGGAGCTGGGCCGGTTTCCGGTTTGCAGACGCAGGCCATGCTGGACAATTTGCTGGAGCAGTTGCGTTTGGGCTAACTGCTGCTCATTGAGGGTTTTAATCTGCGTCGATAAAGCGATAACCTGTTTATTGACATAATTGAATTGCGCCATGGCCAGGACGGCTGCGCTGATAATCAGCAGCAATAGAACAATGAATATGAAATCTTTGAGCGTAAAGCGGTTGTCCATTCATTCACCTGCCTGCACCGCGCCGGCCCGAAAGAGCCGGGCGCATGATTCATACGCCATGGATTCTATCGCGTTCGCACGTCCAGTGCATCGCGCAGGGCGTCGCCGAGAAAATTTAAGCATAACAGCGCCAGCGTCAAACCGGTACAGGGCCAGGTAATCAGCCACCACTGCGTATGAATCGGATTGATCGCCTGCACTCCGGCCGCTGCGAGGTTTCCCCATGTGGGCACGGGCGGCTGCACGCCGAGGCCCAAAAAACTCAAAAAAGATTCCGCGAGGATGGCATTGGGAACCGTCAAGGCCGCATAAACGGCAACGGAACCGACCAGATTGGGCAATATATGCCGCAGCATGATGCGCGACGGTCTGGCACCGGTGGCCCGCGCCGCCTCCACATACGGCTGATGAACCAGACTCATGGTCTGACCGCGGATAACACGGGCCATGGTCAGCCAGCTTACACCGCCTATGCCCACCAGCAGCACGGCAATTCCCGCGAGGCCCTGGGACTGAGGCAGACTCAAGCCCGCAAAAAAATGTGAAATCCGTCCCACCAGTGCCACCCGCAGGAGAATCACCAGCAGAATGTACGGCAAACCATACAGCACATCCACGCCGCGCATCAACAGCGCATCAAGTCGCCCGCCCACATAGCCCGAAATCAGACCCGCGGTTAACCCGATGCCCACGGACACCAGCGCCGAAAAGACTCCGATCAGCAGCGAAATGGCCCCGCCGAGTAAAAAACGCGCCAGCAAATCCCGCCCCAGCGCATCGGTGCCCATCCAATGTTGCCACGACGGCGGCTGCAGCGCCGCCGCCAGATTCTGCTGGTTAAAATTATAAAGCGTCCAGGGCAATGAACCGTAACAGGCGAGAATAAAAAGACTCAAACCGATCAGCCCCAGCACCGCCAGGCGATTGGCCAAAAAGCGGTCCACCGCCAGGCGCAGCGGCGAGCGCGGCGGAGCAAGCATGCGTTGGGACATGGGTAATTCAATGCTGGTCATACGCGATGCGCGCCCATGAAAACATTACCCGCGTGAAACGCTTGCAGCTTGTGCATAACCAACGCCGCCGCGCTTACAAAGCCGCGCCGCCCCAAGGCCGTTTGGCCGGAGCGGCAGGGGAAACCCTGCGGCTGATTATGCACATGCGCTTAGCGCTGATCCAGCGGCACATAATGGCGATTCACCGGCCCGGTGTATATCTGCCGGGGCCGCGCGATTTTGGATGCCGGATCATCATGCTGTTCCTTCCAATGGGCGATCCAACCCGGCAGGCGCCCGATGGCAAACAGCACGGTGAACATATCGGTTGGAATACCCATGGCCCGCATGATCATACCGCTGTAGAAATCAACATTGGGATACAACTTGCGGGCGACAAAATATTCATCTTTAAGAGCCAGTTCCTCAAGCTTGCGGGCAATATCCAGCAGCGGGTCTTTCACTGCCAGTTTTTTCAGCACGCGCTCGCAGACGCTTTGGAGCATTTTGGCGCGGGGGTCATAGTTTTTATATACCCGATGGCCAAAACCCATCAGCCGGATGTTGTTGTCTTTTTTCTTGGCCAGTTCAATGTACTTTTCCGCGGTCATGCCGCCGTCATGAATTTTTTCCAGCATATCCAGAACTTCCACGTTGGCTCCGCCATGCAGCGGCCCCCACAGGGCGCACACGCCCGCGGCGCAACTGGCAAACAGATTCGCTTTGCTGCTGCCCACCATGCGCACGGTGCTGGTGGAACAATTCTGCTCATGATCCGCATGAAGAATGAATATTAAATTCAGGGCATCTTCAATTTCCTGATCCACGGTGTGTTGTTCATAGGGCATTGAGAACATCATGTGCAGAAAATTGGCGCAGTACCGCAACTTGGGATCGGCGTAAATATATGGCAACCCGTTGACGCGACGATAGGTAAACGCGGCGATGGTTCTGATTTTACTTATCAGCCGCGCCGCCGCCTCTTCCAGCAACACCTCATCATCCAGGGAATATAGTTCCGGATGAAAGCAGCCCAGCGTGTTGATCATCGCCGATGTAATGGCCATGGGCGGAGCCGTAATCGGGAAGCCTTCAAACGTATGCTTCATCGCCTCGTGCAGGTGCGCATTGGCGGTAAGCCGACCGCGGAAACGGGATAATTCCGCTTCGCTGGGCAGGCGGCCAAATATCAGCAGCCAGGCGACTTCGATAAAATTCGGTTGACCGGCGAATTCCTCAATCGGAATGCCGCGGTACCGCAATATGCCTTTATCACCGTCAATATATGTTATGGCACTTTGGCACGAGCCGGTGTTGCCGTAACCGGGGTCCAGGGTAATAAGGCCGGTATCAGACCGCAGGCGGCTGATATCAATGCCGCGTTCATTTTCGGTTCCAGTGACCACCGGGTACTGATACGTTTTCCCATCCAGGGAAAGTTGAATTGAATCTACCATGCGAAGTCCTTTTTACTTCATCGTATCACTCCTGCCCAAGTGGAAGTTTACACAATTATTTATGATTTTGCGAACGCCGCGTCGTTCGCAGTCGCCTTTCCGAATAGGCACCGGGTTGCGACGGCGTGATTTTTGGCTCGCATCAAGACAGTGGCGGCAACGGTGTACCGCAACGGGATGGCACAGCCCGGCATCGCGCCGCGGAAGGGAGAGAAAACGCACGCCGCCCCGCAGGGTGGGCCTGAAATGCCCCATGCCGGCGGCTTCAGTAATCTCCCCGCGCGATTTTCAGTAAAAGCAGAGCCGTGAGTTTGGCCCGTGCTGAAAGCGACGGCAATTCAATGTATTCAGAGGAACTGTGAATCCCGCCACCCACGGGTCCCAGGGTGTCAATGGTGGGCAAGCCCGCGGCGGAAAGCCGATTGCCATCACAGGCACCGCCGCTGTTTCGCCATTGAATCGGCATGGCAAGTTCCGCACCGCATTCCGCCAACCGATTAAACCACTGCGCATGCGCGGGATCAAGAATTCGGGGTGGAGCATGAAATTCTCCATGCAGGCATACGGTTATGCCTTCTTTTTTATCGGCCTGATCAGTTATTTGATCCAGCGCTCGGCGAATTTCCCGCTGGTGTTCCGGCAACCGGCAACGGATATTCACGCGGCCAATCGCCAGGTCAGGCACCACGTTCAACGCCCCGCCGCCTTCCACGCGGCCAATATTTACGGTCGCTTCCGGCCAGCGGCCATTGAGTTTGTCCAGGGCCAATATGATTTCCGCCAAAGCCACCGTAGCGCTGCGGCCGGATTGAAAATCCCGGCCGGCGTGCGACGCACGGCCTCTGACGACAAACACAAAATTCCCGGACCCTTTTCGGTCTCCCGCGAGTTTTCCGTCCGGCAGCGCGGGTTCAAAAAGCAATCCCAGTATTTTTCCCCGTGCGGTTTGCACCAACAGCTTTCCCGAACCGGGCGAGCCGATTTCCTCATCCGGGTTCAGAAGCACTTCCCAACCGAGGTTGCCGACATATTCAGATTGTTCCAGCGCCTGCAACGCAATGAGCATGACCGCCAGTCCGCCTTTGGCGTCCGCCACGCCGGGTCCGCGCAAAGTTTGGTTGTCGCGCTTTTCCACGCTTTGAAATGCGCCATCCGCCGGATAAACCGTGTCAAAATGAATTCCCAGCAACACGCGACGATTCTGCCGCTGATGAGCTTGAATTCGCAGTGCGGGCCCCAGCGGTACCTCGGCGATTTGCCCGTCCGACTGGATGATGTGTTGCGGCGGCAATGCGATGCGTTCAATGGGGTGGCGCAATATCGCAAAATCTTCGGTGAGAATATCCGCCATGCGCGTAAGCCCGGCGATGTTGTTGCTGCCGGAATTAATGGCCGCCCATTTGGCAACCAATGCTTCCATACGCGGTTGCTGGGCATCAATCCAGGCCAATATGGATGCGTCATCCGCCACCGGCAGTCCTCACGGCAGTACTTAATGTTGATCTTGCCCGCGCCGCGAACGATCACCACCGGGCGGGCGGCGTTCCGGTGCTCCGCGCGGCGGATGCGGAAGCGCCCGCGGCCGCGGGCCGTGCCAGAAATGCGCCTGTTGCGGTGGCCGTCCCGCATAATAATGCCAGCGGTTGTCGTTGTCACGGTAATAGTACACATGGCGATCGGGATCAAAATAATAGTTGAATCCAACAACGGGGGCGGGGCGCGGCAAATAAAGCGGTGCCGGGCCGCGCCAGAATACCGCGTTCGGCGGCGGGGGCGTTGGGCAGTAGCGCCAACCGTAACTTGGATAATAGCAATAATATGCCTGAAGGCCGGGGTCATAATAATATTCGTAGGCATAAGGACCGCCCTGCACCACGGTTACGCCGCCGCCGCGCCAATAGCCGCCGGCCCAATAAGCGTTGCAACCGGCAAGACCCCATGTGCCAATGGCCAATGCCACGGCAAGGAAACCCCGTTTTGTCTGTGCAGTTCGCATGCGTTGACTCCTTTTGCCGATCCGCGTCGCCATTCCATTATACCCGCAGTTGATGAAGTAAAGTGGAATTCCGTCACCGGCGGAACCCCGCCGGCACTCTGGCTCGCTAAACATGGTGTTCGTGTTATCGATCTGATCCGTGGTTCCCCGGTGCGCGGTCCGATCCGGCCAAATTTGAAATTGTGAGATTCCAGATTCCAGATTCTAAATGCGAAATTCTGCATTCCCAGCGGTCATACTGTCCATTGGTTTTGACCCGCAAAGTTTCAAAGAACACAAAGGAAAGGGGTTACCGCCTGTTGTTTGTTGGTCCGCAGCGCCACATCAATGTGCGCGTCAACTATTTCCGGTGGGATCCCGGCACGCCGGGACCGGCTCGCATTTTCCCCGTCTCTTTTCCTGAATGCTGAATTCCAAATACTACATTCTGTCCCCCCTCCGTTTCCCCCGCTACCTCTTGATACT
>JAJYZY010000089.1 GCA_021799715.1 Planctomycetota bacterium
TGCGCCTGGCTCCGACAGGCCGCTCCGCAGGGGTGGTGGTAACGTCGGAAATGGTATCAGGAGGAAGGTGTATTGGTGAATACTCTGACGACAAGCGACAAAGCCCACGGCTCCTTGGCCCCCGCCAGCAGGGTTGGCCGGAAATGGGCCATCTGCGGCGTCGTAGCGGCTCAATGGGTCCGTAAGACCCGGTTTTCGCCGCGAGCTGCTTGCATCTGGCCCGTTTTCGGCCAATCAATCCTGATTTATAGGCGCGACAGAGCACTGGGATAGAAAGTTGCGGACCGCCGCCTCAAAATCTTCCACGGAATCGATCACACGCATGGCATCACGCAAAACGCGGCACGGATTCATGTGCTTGGCATACCAGCTTATCCGCTTGCGAAATTCCAGTATCGCCACACGTTCATTGCGGAAGCGGATCATATTGTAGAAATGATCCCGCATGAGCCGGCACTTTTCCCCAATCGACGGCGGCTCCGGAATCCGACCGGTTTGCAGATACGTTTGCACATCGCGGCAAATCCAGGGGGCCGCCAATGCCGCGCGGCCAATCATCACGCCCGCGCAGCGGGTGGCGGCCATCATCTCCCCGGCATCTTGCGGGGTTCGGATGTCACCATTGCCGATAACGGGAATGCTGTCCACCGCCGCCACCACCGCCGCTATGCCCTCCAGCCGGACGGTACCGTGAAATCGCATTTCGGTCGTGCGGCCATGCACCGTGATGGCCGCAATTCCTACCTGCTCCAAGCGATTGGCCAGAAATGGAGCCACCAGACGATTGTCATCCCATCCCAGACGCAACTTTGCCGTTACGGGAATATGCGGCACCGCCCGCACGATGCGACCGGCCATCTCCAGTGTGCCGGGAATGTTGCACAGCAGGGCCGATCCGCCGTCGCGCTTGGTGATTTTGTCAACGGGACAGCCCATGTTGATGTCAATGACATGGGCACCATGATCCGCCGCCCATTTGGCCGCCTCGCATAACCGTCCGGGATCAGAGCCATAAAGCTGCATGCACAGTGGAGAATCCGCCGGGCAGGTGGCGGCGAGTTCCATGGAACGCCTGTTTTCCCGCAATACCCCTTCCGGACATAATAAATCCGTGCAGGCCATGGCCACGCCGCCGCATGATCGGGCCACCAGACGAAACGCCACATCACAGTAACCGGCAATCGGGGCCAGCAACACATTGCCGGCCAACTGAACCGAACCAATCCGCAGCGGCGGCGGGGCGGGATATGTTGAGCCATCCTTCATGCCAGGGCATTATAATCTCCAGTGACTTTTTGGCGTACCGGCCATTGAGAAACACCAGCCACCCCGCGACCATCACCACACCCCCAAACACGTCCCCGCCTATCGTGAACAAGCCCATGGATGCCGGAAATCCCCAGCCAATTGACCGAAATCCTCGCCATGTTCGCAGTGCGGCAATGGAAAATCCGACGACCATCAGGAATGGACTATTGTACACGGCGGCGGATTCGTCGCCCCATTGCCATCAATGCCAGCAGTGAGCCACCGGAAAGTGTTAATGGCAGGGTGGCCGGCAGAGGAACCGCCGAATTCGGTGCCGTGGCTTGCACCGGCAAAGGTTGTGTCGGGTTGGCATAACCGCTTAATGCAAATATGCCGACATCACCTTTGGATGGGGCGCTGAAGCTGACGGATGTGATGGCCTTATTGGAGTATCCCAACGTGGCAAGATTAAAATCGGTTTCATACATTTGGAAATCGGACTGGTTATTAAAATCCAATTGTGTTGCGCCTTCCGCAGTGGGGCTGCTGCCGGCGGTACTGCGGTCCACAGCATTCGGCAGGGCCGCATTGCCATTGGCACCGGCATATTTGCTCCAGTCGTAAACGTTGTACGAAATCAGGGAACTTGTTGAACCATCCGCAAATGTCAGGGTGATGTCAACGCTGGCGTACGCGTTGCCGGAATTGGCGGATGCCGCCAGGATGGCGATGGAGTCATAAGCGGTGGCTGTGGTAAGCGTTAAGGTGCCGCCCGAAGACGCGCCTGAGAACAAATTAACATTGTCGGCAACAAACGGTTGGAATTCGAATTCAGTATTGGTTTGCGTGATGGGATTGATAAAGGCGGAATCGAAATTCTCGACATGGGTGCCGTCATAGTAGCCGGTTTTTGGATTAAGATAAGCCGGTAATGTTACGTTGGCACCGAGGTAAACGGACCCGGAAACCATAGCATCCTCGGCGTCCCAAGCGTATTGACCGTCGAACGCGGTTGCCGTATCCGGCCCGGATATGGCGGGACCATAGATCACATCCGCATTCCAGCTTGAACTGGCCAGCGATATCGGTGTATCCTGAACTGATGCCGTCACAGAGCGCGTGGCCGCCGGCAGCAGCAGCGTTGCCGTGACCAACATTCCAGCGATTATGCGTCCACGGCAATAAGTCAATTGTTGTTTTACCATACAGACCTCCCAAAAACCCTACGAACAAACCGGCACGGAGCGCAACACATCCCCGTGATGTATCCATCACGCCCGCATCCCGCGAAGCGGCGTTAATTCACCCTTACCACGCGCGCAAAAACCCCATCGCGTTGACGGTGCCATAATCGATCCGACAACGGTAAAGCCGCGCGGTGGCGTTCCCTGAATATGTATTTAGAGAGAAAATCCGATTTCTCCCTCCCAACTGGGCTGAATTCTACGACGTTTTATCTGGTCGTCAAGAAAAAAATCGCAAAGTTCTTAAAAATAATATTATCGGGCGATACAATGCGATCAATCACAACTACCGCTACCATCATCATTTATTGCAATTCTTACAGAACGCGAACACTTTGCGGTTTTCCCTCCTGCACGTTATCAACCACGATTGCGGCCCAGCCGTCACGTTGCCCTTCAGTTGCGTCGGTCAAAATAGAGAATATAGCGCCCGGCGGTATGGCTGCCGTAATGGGTCAATGACTCGCATAGTTAGCCGGCGGATTTAATCCACCGATCCCGGTAATTGACCGCAGTGGTATTGATTGTGTAAGCGTTCCGCCCGGGTGGATTGGCCAAGCTGATCCTCCGGGCGGGTGGTCATGGTTTTTCGGTGGTTGTTTGATCCGCGTGCACAGTCGGCAGGGTGGGTGTTTTCTGAAAATGTCCCCAGACAAGGAAGAAGATAATAATGGCGGTGGTGGCGGCACCGGAAAGTTGAACCATCCAGTCGATCCAGCCATTGGGTTTCGCGAGATAATGCACGCTTAAATAAAGCGTGGCAATCGCCGTGAGAAGAGCCATCGCCGAGCTTAATACGTTCCCGAAAATCCGCCTGCCATCCATTACCGTTATCCTCCATTATTGGCCCATAGCCATCCCAGAGCCTAATGATAATATTTTAACAGTTGCAACTTCATAAGTATTAATGCGGTGTCCAGTTGCGTGTCGAAGTCCTTTTGTGGTGGAACTTTGAAGGCGAACGGACTTGGTTTCGCGGACAGCTTGCCCGGGCTGGAAATCAGATCATCATTTAACCATGTGGCCTGCAACTGCTGGAGTTGCAGCGGCGAAAACCAGACCGCTACATTGGGTTTAACCCCCCAGACGCGGGCATAAGGCTGGCGCTGGATGCACTCGCCATCGGGCAGATAGTAATATTGTTCCGTGAGTTTGAATTCCGCGGTGTCATGTTCACCGATGGGAATGACATTTTGCACGCATCCTTTTCCGTAGGTACGGTGGCCGACAATTAACGCGCGGTGGTGATCGCGCATGGCTCCGCTGAAAATTTCCGAGGCGCTGGCGCTATCCTGATTTACCACCAGAATCACCGGCATATCAGGTGGAATCAATGGCGATCCCCGGGCGGACCAGGCCTCCGGTGGGGCGGTACGGCCGCGCGTGGAAAGAATCGTTCCCTGACTGATAAACATGTTGCACATGCGCACGGCGGTATCCAGGTAGCCGCCGGGGTTATAGCGCAGATCAATAATCAATCCGTGCATTTGTTCGCGCAGCAAGCGCTTGAGAACTTTTTTCAACTGCACGGCGGTATCAGCCTGAAATTGCGTCACCCGGACATACGCAATGCCTTCCTTCGGGTCGATCATGAATCGCCATTTGCCGTTTTGCGGATTGCGGGCGAAACCTTTGATGGATCGAACATGAATAATGGCGCGTTTCAGATGAAAAATCAATAACTTGGGATTCGTACCCCTGCGAATTCCCAGTACGACTCTGGTACCGGGTTTACCCATGATTTTTCGTATGACGGTGTTGATGCCCAGCCCCATCATGTTTTGGCCATTAACCGTGACAATCACATCACCGGCCTGAATCCCGGCTTTATATGCCGGGGTCCCGCTAAGTGGTGAAATGACCTGCAACAGGCCATTATCCATTCGTATCTGTATGCCTACGCCGCCAAATTGGCCTTCCATTTCTTTATTAAAACCCTGCACCTGACTGGGCCAGAACGGCATGGTGAACTTGTCGGTTTTTTCCATGCACCCTTCCGTAAATTCTTTGATCAGAACGGGCAGCGGCAACTTAACGGTGCTCTGATCCACTGTGGCAAGTTCGCTCCACAGACGAATCATGCCCAGCGTGTCGATGGGCTTCTTCGATGCTGTACGCTGAAGCAGTGTATGGATTTCGGCATCAAATTCATCGCGTTGAGCGCGGTCGTTCAAACCAGGAAACGTGTCGGCAAGCATGGGGGTCTGGGTCATCAGTTGTACCATGTGCAGGCCGCCGGTCAAAAGGGTGTTGTAGGTAATTGGCAAGACCCAGTCCCGTTCCGTAAGTTCCAGAGATTCAACAAGCATGTCCTGGTGAATACCTTCCACCGTATGCTGCCAACGGGAATAGACCGGTGCCTGATTCTGCTGCTCTTCTTTTATTTTTCCTTTCGGGGCGGTGGATGGTTTTTTGAAGGCGTGGTCCTTGGCCATTTTTTCCTGCATGGCGAAAAATTGTTTGGGCGTATACGTGGCCAGCAGCATGGTGCGCCGCACCACTCGATGCAAATCACGATGATATTTCCGTGAAATGCGATACATGCCATTGAGTTGATTGTAAAGTTGCAGCGATTCCAGCCAACGATGTTGCCGGTCATATTGTGCGGCTTTGGCGGCAATTTGTGCGGTCAGCCGTGCGACCCAAGGCTGCTTTTTGAATGCCGCTTTGTGCGTGGAAAATCCGTATGCGGTCAAGGTATATTCAAACGCGGGAATGAGATTTTTAGCGGCATAGTCTTTTTTTGCCGTCGCCAGCCATTTTTTATAAAGTTTCTTATTTTCCTCACGCGCCTTGGCCATGGTAGTTACATATTGCTGCCGCCAACGGTTAATCATGGCGGCGTCCGAGGTTGTGGCGGCGGGTGGAGCCAAAGCGGCCAAAGCCGCGAGATTTTGCGTATGAACCAAAGCGCTGACCTTTTCGGCATAGGTTTCAGCCGGTGAGGCGGTTATCAGCGCCGCGTTCGCCGCCGGTGCGGCGGCATGCGTTTTATCAACCGCCGAAGTGATTAAAAGTACAAGGGCACATAGTGCCAGGAGGCCCGGCAGCATTCCGTAATGTATTGTAAAGGCCCCGACGGCGGTTGGATTGCGTTTGCGCATGAAAATCACCTGACCAGAAGAACAGA
This sequence comes from Planctomycetota bacterium, assembly GCA_021799715.1. Next base: position 5,623 of record JAJYZY010000089.1, read on the forward strand.
ATCCCGCGGAGTTCCAATTTTCCGCACGGGTAAGTATTCCGGCGGCGTCGCTTCCACCCGTCGCTTACGCCACTGGAGTCCGCATGGTAACTATACGCCGGAACCCCGGTCAAGGGCGATTAAATTTTGACCGCGGAATTTTGTGCTCCCTGAAGGTCCCAAAAGGTGCGGGCTTGGGCGAAGAACCGCAAATTCCGCATATTTGGGCCGTCTGCGCAGGGTCGCGGATGTAAGGATCCGAAATATGATCATTGAGAACTCAGGCGCGGGAACAACAGGCTGAGGCAATATCTTATCCGAAAGTTCATGATTATCGGCAAAAACAGAGTATGATACCGTCCAGATGAGACCTTTAAGAAGGAGTGTGCCATGCGGTTTGCTGTCCAGACATATACACTGCGTGACCAGATGACAAAGGATTTCTGGGGTACGTTGCGAAAAATTTCGGCTTTGGGCTACGCCGGTGTGGAATTGACCGACGTGCGCGGCATCATACGGGCGGAAGATTTGCAAAGTCGCCTCGAGACCATGAGCCTGTGTGTGGTGGGAGTGCATGTGGCCCTGGAGCAGATTGAATCGGAACTCGATGCAGTTCTCGATTATTACAGCGAATCTGGTATTGATCACATTACCGTTCCATGGGTGCCGCAAGAGCGGCGCGGTTCGGCGCACGACTGGTTGGCTCTGGGCGGCCTGTTTTCTGATGCCGGGGCCAAGGCCCGTGAACGCGGCATGATTCTCAGCTACCATAACCATGATTTTGAGATGCAAAAATATGATGCGGTGGCGGCGATCGATATTTTATTGCGTGCCGCGGAACCGCGGAATCTGCAATGGGAACCAGATACCTACTGGATCCAGTACGGCGGGCAAAATCCAGTTGATTATATCAAGCGATATTCCGGCCGGATTCCGCTTATGCACATAAAAGACATGGCCCAAGGCGCAGAGAGAAAATTCGCCCCAGTTGGCTCCGGCATTTTAGACTGGCCGGCGATCATGGCGGCCGCCAAAGCCGCGGATATTCCCTGGCTGATTGTGGAGCAGGATGATTGCTATGGTACCCCTCCACTCGACGTGATTGCCGAAAGTCTGCACAATATAAAGAAAATGAACCCGCCATGAGGCCGGTTCAGCAGTCCGGGCGGGATGTCCTGGTTTCCGGCACCTGATGGATTCTGGTGCCACATTCGCCTGCGTGCGGAGTATACCCATGAGTCAGTCGCAACCACCAACTGTTGTCTATCAGAGCGTAACACAAAAATCGCATCCTTTTTTCCGGGTGTTTTTGCTTCTGCTTTTTGTGTTATCCCTGGCGGCCAATGTGGTTTTACTTCTGGCATTGGCGGGATCAATATCACTTAAAAACGGACTGATTCCGTCGAACCAGTGGGAAATGAAGATTGTGCGGCACGGCAGCCGCGATCAAATCGCGCTGGTGCATATCAGCGGTCTGGTCGATGGGGCCATGGTGAAATCCATTACCGGGCAACTCCGGGCGATTGATCGCGACACGACGATCAAAGCGGTGGTGTTGCGGGTGGATTCCCCCGGCGGCGGCGTGACCGATGCGGATGAAATTTATCATGCCCTGCTTAAAATCCGCTCCGACGGTAAAGCAATCGTTGTGAGCATGGGGGCGCTGGATGCCAGCGGCGGCTATTACATTTCCATGGCGGGGCAGCAATTGTTTGCTGAACCAACCACTATCGTCGGCAGTATCGGCGTGATGATGCCGGGATTTCAAGTTACCGGGCTGATGAAAAAAATTGGCGTCAAGCCGGAATTTCTTACCAGTTCCGCCGCAGTCTGGAAAGAAGCCGGTTCGCCTTTTTCCGATTATACGCCGGCGGTCAAGGCATATCTCATTGACATGCTCAATACCGATGCGGCCCGGTTTATCAATATTGTGGAGACCGGACGGGCAACGCATCTCAAGGTGCCGATCACCGCGGTGGCCAATGGTAAAATCTGGGCGGCGCCGCGGGCGCTTAAGCTCGGATTGGTGGATCATATTGGTTATCTCAATGCCGCCTACCATGCCGCGGCCAAGCTCGCTGGAATATACAATCCCACCGTTGTTGAATTTCATCGGCCCGCAGGTCTGCTGGATTTGATAAACGCGCAATCGCCTGTGCGGCAACCCAAGATGGAGCTTAATCCGCACCTGATTTATGATCTGGTCAAGCCGCGGGTGGAATATTTATATCTTCAATAATCAAGACATTGCGCGCAAATAAACCGGCGGCATTGGGCAGGCTTTTACCGCGGCAACGCAGAACCCGCGGTTCATGATACAATGACTCGAAAACAGTATTGCCAATGCCTCACTTGCGATCAGGCCGGCGAATTTAGCCGCGGTTTGAGCATCGCTAGGAACTCCATATTGCCGCTTTGTCCGACGATTGGACTTTGGACAACGGCATGAACCGTCCAACCATTTTGTTCGATATAATCCATGACCTCTTCAAGTTGCGCCCGAGACTGCTGCGGCGATAAAACGCCACGTTGTGTTTTGGCGATTTGCGATTCGTAGTGTGGTTTAATCAACGTAATGACGGTTCCGGATGGTTTGAGGACTTTGCGCGCGGCGGGAAGGATTTTGGATTGTCGCGTCCACCCGGTGTCGATCGTGACAACATCCACCAGTTCGGGAATCTGTGCATGCAGGGCGTTATGGCGTTCCATAACCACCACGCGCGGATCTTTTCGGAGCGTCCAAGCCAGAACGCCGTAGCCGGTGTCAATGGCATAGACCTTGGCGGCACCATTTCGCAGCAGGCAGTCCACAAAACCGCCGACGTTGCTGCCCAGATCGGCGGCGGTGACGCCGGATACATCAATGGCAAATGCCCGCAGCGCAGCACTTAGCTTCAGTCCGGCGCGCGAAACATAACTTTCTTCCAGATTTTCTTCCAGACCCGTTACCGGGGGCAGTATGCGCCGACCTGGAAGATCATTGATCATTGACCTGTTTTCAAGGCATTAAGCTTACGCATCATGCTGCTTTTGCGACGTGCAACCGTGTTGGGATGCAGGGTTTTTCGGGAGGCCATGCGATCGAGAATCTTGATGGCCTGCTTGACGGCGGTCTGTGTTTCGGTCACATCCTTCTTAGCGATGGCGCTGGCGACTTTTTTGATTTCCACGCGAACAATCTTCTTGCGATCACGGTTGCGCAATCGGCGTTTGGCGTTCTGGCGAATTCGTTTTTTGGCCGAGAGGGAATGTGCCACTTACGTGCTCCTTTGATTACCTTCTAAAATCCAGTACAACTCCGCCTGTAACCGCTGGCATTTTGCCCCGGCGGCGGAAGTCAAGTAGTATCCCACCATTTCACGCCCCATGCAAGTGCTGCCCGATTCCGCGTGACGTTGAGGGCCTGTGACAGTTTCTGCCAAAAGGCCGGGATGGGTACAATAGGAAGTAACCAGGCCACAGGAAGTGGCTTGGGAGTCAATATTATCTGTTCAAGGAGGAACAATCATGTCGGCAACCACCACGCGTAAAGAAGCTTTGGAGAGGATTTGCAAGACGTTTCACGATGCCTTGGAGCGAATGATTCCGGCGGATGAAAATCAGCGGTTACAGGGCAATACCTTTCGGGATTTCGAGTTGCAAACGCAGGCGTTCAAGGCAGCGTTGATACCAGTACTGTTGGAGGAGCGTGCTCGACTGACTGAATCGGCGGAACTGAAGGAGGCGGGGTGTTGTCCGCACTG
>JAJYZY010000090.1 GCA_021799715.1 Planctomycetota bacterium
GAATTATACAGGCCAAAAGCGTCGTTGAGCCAATGGAATCGCCCATCACCAGTCATCGCACGAACAAACGCACCACCAGCGCCGGTGAATGGAAAAATATCAATGCGGTCGCGCACTGCATTTAAAACCTTCCCGATCATGTCTTGAATGGCCGCCTGGGCAGTTTTGTATTCCCAGAGCGATACATACACGAACCGCAGTTCGACCATGCTCTGAGGCCGCTTTGAAAAACCCTCCGTTTGTCGCAGTAGAGAGGATTTGCCTGCACCGCGCAATCCAACCAGTGCTAGTGTTCCGGCGTTGCCATATAGGTGCGTCGGTTGGAGACGTGCGAGTACCTGGGCGGGAGGTGGATCCATATAAAATAGGCCTCTGTCGCTGGGGCGCAGAGGCTCGTCATTGCCTTGGAGCCACGAGGTTATTAATTTATCGTCCACACCGTGGACCCCAAGACTCCAATCCCCCGATGGATCAAAATTTGGCGTGTTTGGGTCGGTTGTATGTGGCCCGGGGGGGGGAACGGAGGGGTGTGCTGTACGGACCCCAGTCTTTTCGATCATTTCCGACTCTCGCAGCTTTCGGCGTATCTCCTGGGCTCGCGGAGATACATCATCTATCGATAATGGCGCAAGTTGTCTGCCCAGGTAATGGTTAGTGCGCAAACGGTTGCCATAATGGGCCAATAGTCTGGGCAATACGGCTTGCCAGGCGGCCGACGCGATACCGCACGATATCACCGCTCCCCACAGCCACACCCATCCATGTGTGAATATAGCCTCCACTCGCTGGAGACCCGACGCGATATCCGAAGGGACAGTCGGATGCGGTGCTGGCCCGGTAAACCAGAGTGCTCCCAAAAATAGCAAGATTGCAAGGGCAGCCGACAGCCAAGTCGGCGGTATACCGAACAGACGGCCCCAGAGGGTGCCGAGTCCGAAACCACTTCTCAGCAGAGCAAATACCCCAACAACCATAACCGTAACCGCGGCGCCAAAAGGCACCACGCCCCACAGGCCACCGGCCGCAACCAGCCGTTCCAAAACCGCTTCCGCAAGCAGCAACGTCAAGGCGGCGGAGAATACCGCAGTCGCAACCGTAAGGAGCCAAGCCAGGAAGCCCAAACGGCAGCGCCAGTGTTTCATATTCGTAACTGGCTTCATATGTTTCCCCCAAAATATGTGCGGTTAATAGTGATGTCACGAACGGTGGCTATAGAATCAGGCCTGTTTCCGGGGATCATTGTGATCCACCATTGGAAACCCAGAAAATTCTACAGACATTACAAGGCTCTCCGGGATCAGCGCGGCATAATGCCTCCGGCATATTTCCGGCGAATTGCCCATCAGTGTAGCAATTTTGTATAGACTTTCACCCTTCATTGCCAATTGGCTGCCAAACGTGTGGCGGTAGTGCAGACAACCCCATGGCAGACCGAATTGCATTCGGGCTCTGAAAAGGAGAATAATTGAACAGGTGACCGCAGGTGAAAATATCCCACCAGTGAAAGCCCCATTCTTGCTCTGACCCTATTTACTCTACTGCTCACCTTTCTACCCACACCCGCTCTGCTAATAAAAAAAGCACCCTTTTGGGGTGCCTTTTTTATTAGCGGGGGCAGGATTCGAACCTGCGACCTCCGGGTTATGAGCCCGACGAGCTACCAGACTGCTCTACCCCGCGATCAATTTCGCGTTCTGTTTTGGTTCTCTGTTCGCTCGTCGGGCTGCTTTCACATGAGCCTTGCGACGAGCTACTCCCGATTTCTTCGGGACTCTACCCCGCGATCAATATCGCGTGCTATTTTTATGTCCCGCTCGTCGGGCTGCTTTCACATGAGCCTTGCGACGAGCTACTCCCGATTTCTTCGGGACTCTACCCCGCGATCAAATTCCGATCGCTCATTATTATAGCACCAGTCAAACCATGGTTTCCCACAGATTGCCGGATACCCCGGACATCTGATTTCCAATCGGATTTCATCTGCCGAGTTCCTCATTATGCCGCTTTTGCGCTTTTAATGCAAATTAACGGGAAAATATTCGGGAGTTTTTTTTATCGACACACGGTGGGGCGGATCGCTATAATAATCAGTGACCCTTGGGAGAAGGCGCGGCAAATCGCCGCGATTGCTATGCATTCGACAGGCTCCCACAGTTTCACACGGGCGACCTGCGGCATATTAAGGAGTGCACCGATGAAAGCGCGTTGTTTATCGCTGGCTGGTGTTCTGGTCATGTTGGCTGCCGTCGGGGTGCGTGCCGATACCATTACGCTAACCGATGGCCGGGTGATTCAGGGGCACCTTGACCGCACGGGAAACAAATATCTGATTCAACCGGAACATGGTGCCGCTTTTGAGGTGCCGGTGAAGGATCTGGCGGGCATTGAGCTTGGCGGACCATCCAACCCGGTTACCGCGGCGCAAAACGCCTATAGCGCGTTGATGTATCATATTGACCGCGATACAAGTCTCAATGTGATAATCAAATCCATTAAAGGCTTTATTGCCGGATACCCGCATTCCACATTGCTGAAAAAAGCGCAGGCCAAACTGATGGTGTATCAACAATATCGGGCGTTGGGATTTATCCGCTTTGCGGGGAAGTGGATGGCCGCGGATCAGGTCAAACAATTAACAGCCAAGGCGGCGGCGAAAGCGGCGGCGGCGTTGGCGGATTACAACGCGGGCAAATTTGACGCGGCCCATGCGGCGGCGATGGCGGCGCTAAAAATCAATCCGGAAAGCACTGCGGCACAGATCATTCTTGGCGCATTGGCCTACCGGGCGGGCAATTTGCCGGATGCGGGCCGATATTTTGCGGCGGTATTGTCGCGGCATCCCAAAAATGTGATTGCCAACAATGATATGGCCGTCACGGTATATCATCAGCGGCAGCAGCCACGGGCCTTGGTTTATTACCGCAAAGCCCTGAATTTGGACAGCGGCAACCGGCTGCTGCTGGATAATATCTATATTGCATTGAATGACTATTCGGGCAATCATGTGGCATGGCTGTATCAGAATTTGCACAAGATGTTCACACTGGCTGATGGGAAAATGCAGGCCACCATGGCCAAGCGGGGTTTATACCGTCTCGGTGCCACCTGGGTGCCGGCGGAACTTCATGATCAGATGGCGGTAAAAATGGCCGTGTATGAAAAGCGGAAAAATGCACTTCAGGCGCAATATGATTCGGCGCGGTTGTATCTGCATGGCTTGCAGCAGCAGATCCAACAGATTGTCACGCAGATCAATAACCTTAATACGTCCATCGGATATCTGCAGGTGCAGGAGAATTATACCTACCTTCAGACCGGTTACATGAACCTGAACTATCAGACCCTCATGAGCGGCTACATGGCGCAATTGACCGAAGCGCAAGCCCAGAGGACCAAACTGCAAAGCCGGGAAGTTTCGACGATTACCGCTCTGCGGCAAATGCGGATTCAGGCCAGGCTGCTGGAAAAATCAGCTCCGGCCGGCGCGTTGAAGGCGCATCAGCGCATCATGCTGCCCGGAGATTTAACGCATGTTCCGCCACCGGCGGCCATCATGGCGACCGGCACGCAAGTCAAAGTCAAAGAATGAGTTTGGAAGCAGGCGCGGGAATCTGTCCGGCGGAGGCCGCTTCGGGCTGATTGATCCCGGCGGTAATGGATTCCTGAACTTTGCGCATCAATTCCATATATTCCATTTGCGAACCGATCAGCTTTTTCAGCAGCGGGTGCATGGCCACGCTCTGTTGGAGGGATTGAGCTTTCTGCTTTTCGGCAATTTCAATTGGCTGCATGGAGGCCTCTTTCATGGCCAGTTGTTCCATGAGCTGCTCAAATTGTTCCAGCAGGCTTTTGGCCCCAATGTCCAATTCAAGCTGGCGCGATAATTCCCTGTAATTTTTGATGGCATCCTGGTTGCCGATCAATTCACCAAGTTTGCGGGCTTCCGCTAATAACACATAATCTTCGGCCACCGGAATCTCCTTGTCGGGTGTTCACATAAACTGTGCGTAGTATAGCGGGACTTTTTCCCCAGACAAATTCAGCCAACAATCAGCGCTTGTCGGAGCGTCAAAAAAGCCATGCCGGGGTGGTGGCTTTGCACCCGCCTGGCGTTGCGATTCCAGGAGCCGGTCCAAGTAAGCGTCCCCCGGCGTATTGGAGGCTGAGGGGCCGCGCAAAAATAGCTTCACGCTTTCCGGCGGGTTCTTTTGGCCGCGGGCTTCGTTGTTCGCTCCTTACAGACCCGCGGACGGGGTATGCGCGTCGCTCACGCCTCGCCGGCGGCCAAAACTCCCGCGCCGTAAAACATGAATTTATTTTTGCACGGCCCCTAATGCGCGGCTGATGCAGCGGGTTGGGTTGCGGGTACAGCATCTTCATGCACCTGCATGACGGTGGATGGGGGCACGGGCGGCGGTGGGGGAGGGGTGCTGGCCGTGGTGTGGGGCGCTAGAACGCTTAAAACCGTATCAACATGCGGTTTGCCGTTGCGGTTGTTGGGCAATGTCACCACCAGCAGGGGGTGCGGGCCGGGCGCATCAAGCAGCGAGGCCTGGCCATTGTTGTAACCCGATGGCGATCGTAATGCGGATTGGGGCCGCAGCGGGGATTTGCCGCAGCCGGCCATAGCGATTGCGGCGGCGGCCAATACCACATACCCTGCGGCCATGGCGTATGATTTTCCCGATGGCCATACACGTTGGCTTGGCATATTCAGACCTTCTTTCCCGGCGCGGATTGTTCATCCATGATTCGGGCCACTTCCATGCAGTCTTTATCTCCGCGACCGCTTAAATTGACAATTAAAATCTGATCCTTGCCCATTTGGCCGGCGAGTTTGACGGCATAGGCAATGGCATGGGCGGATTCTAAAGCGGGAATAATTCCTTCACGCCGGGCCAGGATGTTGAACGCATCCAGAGCCTCGGCATCGGTGATGGCGGCATATTCCACGCGATGTGTATCTTTCCAATAGGCATGCTCCGGGCCTACGCCGGGATAATCCAGGCCCGCGCTGACGCTGTGCACATCGGCGGTTTGGCCGTCACTATTTTGCAGAACATAAGACAACGAACCGTGCAGCACGCCGGGCTGCCCCATGCTTAAGGATGCGGCATGTTGTCCGGGCATAATGCCGCGTCCGCCGGCCTCCACGCCGAACAACTTTACGCCGGCATCATCGACAAACGGATGAAACATACCGGCGGCATTGGACCCGCCGCCAACGCATGCGACAATGGCATCCGGAAGGCGGCCAAACATTTCCAAGGCCTGGGTCCGCGTCTCTTTGCCGATCACGCTTTGAAAATCGCGGACAATTTGGGGAAATGGGTGCGGCCCGACCACGCTTCCGATGATGTAATGCGTGTGTTCAACCGAACCCATCCAGTCGCGCATGGCCTCATTGGTGGCATCTTTCAGCGTGCGTGATCCGCTTTCAACCGGTACCACCCGAGCACCCATAAGCCGCATGCGGAAGACATTCAACGATTGGCGGCGTATATCTTCGGCACCCATGTACACATCACATTGCAGGCCGAACGCAGCGGCGGCGGTCGCGGTGGCCACGCCGTGCTGCCCGGCTCCCGTTTCGGCAATTACACGCTTTTTCTTCATTCGCAGGGTTAACAAGCCCTGGCCGATGGTGTTGTTAATTTTATGCGCACCAGTATGGGCGAGGTCTTCGCGTTTAAGGTAAATACTTGCGCCGCCGGCGAGTTCCGTCAGGCGCTGGGCGAAATAGAGGGGTGTTTTCCGGCCCACAAATTGCCGCAGGTAATATTCCAGATCCTTCTCAAACGCGGGGTCGTTTCTGGCGCGTTGATACTCCTGTGTTAATTGGCTTACCGCAGCCATCAGCGTTTCCGGCACGTACACGCCGCCATAAGGGCCGAAATGCCCTTGTGAATCCGGCACCTGGCTGCCGGCAGCTTTCGGGCCGACGCTTTGGTGAATCGTCCGGGATGCAAGTCGATGGACATCAGACGAAGTTGGCTGGATAACGGCCGTAGAATTCATGACAACTCCTGCAATAACCATGATCCATCATAGGAGCTTTCGGCTGATCCATGCAAATCAGCGGCAATCCGGGGGCGTGATCGCCGGTTTCCGGGCGAAATCAGCACCGAGTTGTCCATAGGCCACGCGAGCCGGCAGTGGGCCTGCGCGGGGCGTTTCGCGTGGACACGCCCATCAGCCGCCGGTACGTTCATAGTTGCGCGTGACGTAATCAATAAGTTGCACGACCAGTGCGGTCCACCCGGTCTGGTGGGATGCGCCAATACCGGCCCCATTATCGCCATGAAAATATTCATGAAAAAGGATAAAATCTTTCCACAAAGGATTATCCTGGAACATGCTTTGGCCGCCAAAAACGGGGCGATGGCCTTTATCATCCCGCACAAAAATGGAAATCATGCGGCGCGCGAGTTCTTCGGAAAGCTCAAGGAGGTTCATTTCCTGGCCCGGCGAACCGGGTCGCGCGACTTTCAGCCTTTCACCATAAAACCGATTGTATGTCCGCAGGGAAGTAATCAACAGATAAGCGGTGGGGAACCAGATGGGACCGCGCCAATTGGAATTCCCGCCGAACGCGCCATCATGCGATTCCGCCGGTTCATACTGCACGACTCGTTCAATGCCGTCAATGCGCAGGCGATACGGCTCATGAAGGTAATGCCGTGACAGCGAGCGCACGCCGTAGGCCGAAAGAAATTCATTTTCATCGACCACGCGCGCCAGCGCCCGCCGCAGGCGGTCGCCGTGGCAGATGCTTAACAGGCAATGGGAACCATCATCGCTCCAGGTGCAGCCAACCGCCTGTTCCTGAACCTGCCGCCGGAATTCTTCGGATTCCAGACGATCTTTAATGGCGGGGAGATTTTCAATCCATTTTTTCTCCAGTACCTGGGCCGCATAAAGCGGAATAAGTCCGACATTGGAGCGCAGGCGCAGGGGCGTGCGCTGTCCGTCCGCGGTGGTGATTTTGTCGTAATAAAATCCGTCCTGCTGGTCCCACAATCCTTCCCCGCGCCGCATGGAGCCGTTAATGGCCTTGGAAATCGCGAGAAAATGATCAAAGAATTTGACGCCAAGGTGGCCGTATACCGGGTCATGCTGCGCCAACTCCAGCCCGATCATCATCATATTCAGACAGAACAGCCCCATCCAGCCGGTGGCGTCGGCCTGTTCCAGCGTTTCACCATTGGCAAGTTTTTCGCTGCGGTCAAAGACCGAGATGTTGTCCAGGCCCAGAAAACCGCCTTCGAAGACATTCTGCCCCTGACTGTCCTTGCGGTTAACCCACCAGACAAAATTCAGCAAAAGCTTGTGATACACGCGTTCCAGAAAGGCCCGGTCGCCGTTGCCGTTATTCGCCCGTTTTTCCTTGTTATAAACGCGCCATGCGGCCAGAGCCTGCACCGGCGGATTCACATCACTGAAGGCCCATTCATAGCTGGGCAACTGTCCGGAGAGATTCTGGAATCGCTCGGAACAGATCAATTCCAATTGGGATTTTGCCATGTCAATATCAACATAGCAGAGTGTTAAGCAATGAAACGCCCAGTCCCATGCCGCGAACCATGGATATTCCCATTTATCCGGCATCACAATCACGTCATGCGCTTTGACGCGCCGCCAGTTGCTGTTGCGGCCGTTGAGGCGTTGCGCGGGAGCGGGGCAGTCGCCATCGCCGTTAAGCCATTGCCGGACATCATAATTATAAAACTGTTTGCTCCATAAGACCCCCGCAACGGCCAGGCGTTGAATTTGCCGCAACTGATCGTCGCAGGTTTTCGGCAGCATATCGGCATAAAACGCGTCCGCTTCGGCTTTCCGGCGTTCAAAGGTTTCATTAAAATCCGCAAACGGGTCGGCAATTTCGCCCTTGACCAGCACCAGTTCCACCACCTGTGTTTCTCCCGCCGCGAGGTGCCAGTGATGATGCGTGGCGGCTTTGGTGCCGTTGGGTTGCTGATGTACTTTCGTATGATGCGCCCCGACAACATATTCATGGAAGGCATCTTTTACCGCGGGATGGGTGTTCGGCACGCCAAAAAGTTTTTGTCGATTGGTTTCATTGAATGTAAAGAGCGTTTCCATCACGTTACGGCAATACATGCGATATTGCCCCAGAACCGGATGATCGGCCCGCAGCACAACATCTCCGGCGTCAGAGAGTCCCTGCAATCGAATGGTCGGCTCTTTTCCCGGCGGCGCATCCCACGACCAGGTGTTGCGAAACCAGAGCGTGGGCAGCAAATGCAATTCCGCCGCCTCCGCGCCACAATTCCGCACGGTGCAGCGGAAAAGAATATGGTGGGTGTCCGCCTTGGCATATTGAATCTGAATGTCAAAAAATGCGTCATCGGAGAATATACCGGTATCCACCAGTTCATATTCGGGCTGATTGGGGCCGCGATGGCGGTTGATTTCCACAAGTTCCCGGTACGGAAACGCCGCATGGGCATACCGGTAGGTCATTTTCATGTAGGAGTGCGACGGCGTATTATCCTGATAGAACCAGTATTCTTTTACGTCTTCGCCATGATTGCCTTCGGCATTGGTCAGGCCGAACATACGCTCTTTGAGAATCGGATCGCGGCCATTCCAAAACGCCGGGGCAAAGCAGAGCAACTGCTGGTCATCACTGATTCCGCCGATGCCGTCTTCACTCCAGCGGTAGGCCCGGCTGCGAGCCATATCATGGGTGAAATAATTCCAGGCATCACCATTGGCTGAATAATCCTCCCGAACGGTTCCCCACGCCCGTTCGGATAAATAAGGCCCCCAGGAACGCCAGAGCGGCGCCGTTTTTGGATCAGCCAGTCGCTGTTGTTCGGCTTTTGCGCCAGGCGGCAATGTTGATGCGTTATTGGCATTGGGCATGATGGGTCTCCAGCAATTATGTCGTTAAAACCGAGGCATTGCCCCAACATGATGCCGCCAAGGTTCTAAGCCATGTCCTTCATAACGACTTTCCAGGAAAATTTCCAGTGACCGCGGGTGCTCTGTGGTGCGCTTCGGGGCAGCGTGTTGGATTTTGGGGAGCCGTAGCTCGATGCGGAAGCGTCGAGTTGGAGCGTGGATGCCGTTTTCCGAACAATTGTGATGCTGCCACGGCAGGCTGGGCGATTGTTGGCGCAGTGATAATTGGGTATGGGGGAACAGAAAAAAGCCCCCGGCGGATGGCGTGTCCTACATCCACCGGGGGTGTCAAGAAAAACGTTCCGGAACATCGTTGCCCAACGGGCATCCATGGGGCCTTGGGGCAGCATCGGTTGGTGGATAAAGAAGAAAGTGTCTTTT
>JAJYZY010000091.1 GCA_021799715.1 Planctomycetota bacterium
GTGATGGAGAAGCGGTGTGTCGCCGAGGGCCGATGGATACAGCGGCAGGTGATCTATCTGGGCGAACTCACCAGCGCGCAGGAAGAATCCCGGCGCAGGGCGTTGGAGTTCTTTGATCCGCAGCGTGGAGAGATGCAAACCATGACGTTGTTTGCCAAGCCCGAAGTGGCACCGCCGGAGAAGCGATTGCTCCTGAATAAGCCGGGACTGGAGCTTCCGCAACAGCCGCCAAAGAAAATTTACCCCGGCCAATTAGCCGCCATGTCGCCGTACCAGGAGGTACCAAACCACTGAGTTGAACATGAACTTATGGTACAGACTTTTCCCCCTGGTTGAGCGCCAGAGCCTTTTTTAGTGCCGAAGTGCGAAGGTTGGGCTGAAGTGCATTATGGGGTTACCAATTTTGAAAATATGCTTAAGGCGATACAGGGCGATCAAAAATCTTTTTCCCGCCAGAAGGGCGTTTTAATTCTTGCCGATAGTGCTTCCGATCCTCAAGCCACTTTCCAGAATATATGTGATCAGGTGCAACGTGCCGGAAATTTCCCAGTACCGACGAGTCTTTCCTCCACGGCATTACCTGACCCGGCCAAAAATGCCGGCATGCCGGCGGTATGTATCATGCTTTTACCAACGGATACGCAACCGGGCTGCCTGGAGACATTATGTGTTAAAGTGCTCCTCGGGCAATACCCATGGGCGGAGCCATGTCTGAATAAGTATCTCAGTTGCGACCAGATAACCGCCTCCAGATGGCCCGTGGAAAAACGCGAAAAGGCCCGATACCATTGCCTGGTAGCAGCGATTCATAAGGATGATCCCAGCAAGGCCGTGAGCGCTGCATTTCGGGCGCATAAGAATGAGCTTCCTCTGATCGACGTAACCAACACTGTTTTTAACCCGGTCGCGGAGCGGATAAAGACATTCTGCGCAGCGTTCTGAATGCTGCGGGTATTTTATCCGGCGCAGTTCGTGTTCGACATCCAAATTCCGCCCGATCCGCTACGTTTGCGCCCATTGCCGCGGTTCTCAACCCAACCAGGGCTCTTTGTCGCAAAAAGACGCTTTGGCATTCAAGCAGAAGCAGACGTGTTTGCCATCAACTCATTTATAAGTCGGGGATCTGGTACCACACATACGGTACTACGGCCGCCAATTCACTGCCGTGGATTTTCGGTGGCGGCCCTTGCGGACGATACGCTCGGTAGTGCCGCACGACCGTTGCTGCTCCAATCCCAGTTTAATATGGCGGAACATCACTCGGCTCCCCCGCGAAGATTTCAGCCGCGGGCAGGAGAGTTTTTCAGCAAAATCGCGACGCAGCTTTCAATATTGACTGGGGAAGCAAACTAGCCCGGCCGTATGGCGCGAACACTACAGTGCATTTTTCAAAACGCAGGTAATATAGCTTGCCCGTGGCTGAAACAGCGGTCCTCATCCGCGCCATGCCGACGACTTTCAAGGCGACAGCCGGTCTCCAAGGCATTCGGCATTTTGCAGCACGCTGATATGTGACGGCTGCTGAGTACGAGCGAGGAACGATTTCAACCCGGCCCAGGGTTACTGTTATAGATCACCCAATTAGCGTTGATTATTTCCCGTCGAAGTGCTTGCGTCTCCTATGCGTTCCTATTTAGCATGCGCGGCGTAGGTGCAAGCCAACAACAAAGCAGATGGGGCCTTTCAGGTTCGTGCCGTAAGGCCCCGGCGCGTGCTTCGGAAGTCGCAATTTCTGAACCGCAGATTCCGCGGATGTTCGCAGATAATGGTTGCCGAAACGCCGGCTCAATTGCCGTTCGCGGTCATCGTGATATGCCGCCTCCATGAACCCATGCCCAAGGTTCCACGCACCGCCATGGCAACGCCGATGATGACAAAGGTCCCTCAATGATCTATTGGCTGCAAGTGTACCCCGGAAGGCACCGTTTCCCGCATGCGGTCACTTCCAGGTCGGCCTCGCGTGATGAACCCTCACCGAGATTAGACGAAACGGGTGGTCCATCACTCCTCCTCCCAACCGCCCAATCAATCCCCGGATCGCATCGCATCTGCGCCCATCGGCGTCATCAGCGGTTCCCTCCGTCTTCTTTCGCGCGGGCAAATATAGAACACGAAATCAACGTCGGTTATGTCCCGTCGAATCGGTTGTGTTCCAATTTAAAATCCTGACACAAGCAATCCGGCCGCACTGGATCAACATCCGGTTTCATAGCAATAAAATGTGCAAGAATCTGCGCGCAATTACATGCTGAGCGCAGCAGAACTGGAACGCATCCGCAAAACCACTGAAAATCCCGCACTTCCGGAAACCACCGGCCCAATTTACGGCTCGGTGGACACGGAACTGCGAATCGTCGCCGATATATGTTCCCCAATTGCTCCAACGTTGCGATCATTTCGCGATCCTGCTTGGCCCTGCGACTGGCTCGGCTTTGGCAGTTCGAAACGTACTTTGACGGGCCACAATCGTGATTGGCCATCACATGCCGTGGCGCGAACAACCGTGATGCATCCGCATCTGCGTATTGGGTTGAAATGCTGATTACAATATGTCCATGGGCTGCCGGTATGGGCGGCTGGAATGTTGTGGAATATGGGGCGAAGCGGTTATTCTTTGGCCATGCATACGCAAGACATTGACCGCATTCTGCTGACGCAAACAGCCATAGCCCGGCGGGTTGGGAAAATTGCCGCTGCCATTGCCGCGGCTTACAAAAATCGGGAACTGGTCATTGTTCCGGTGCTCACCGGCTCCATGATTTTTACGGCAGATCTGATACGGCGGCTGCCGCTGAAAATGCGCATTGACGTCGTGGCGGTATCAAGTTATCCCGGCCGCAGCACGGCCAGCCGGGGCGCATCGATCATGTTTCCCGGAACGTTTGCGATGAAGGGACGTGACGTGCTGATTATTGATGACATTCTTGAAAGCGGCCAAAGTCTCGCGGCGGTGACCTCGCTGATGCGGAAGCGCGGTGCCAGATCGGTCAAAACATGCGCCCTGTTGCGCAAGCCGCAGGCGGTGGAAAAAGGGCTGATGGCCGATTTCATGGGTTTTGATAT
Source organism: Planctomycetota bacterium (assembly GCA_021799715.1). The sequence goes on from JAJYZY010000091.1 coordinate 3,064, forward strand.
TCCGAATGAATTCGTTGTGGGTTACGGGATGGACTTTAATCATTACTATCGCAATCTCCCATATATTGCGGTTTTAAAAGCCGGCGTATTTTCGCAGCGGCCATAACGGCAACATGAAAAATCCAGTGCGAGCAGGGGCATTGCGACCATCGAGCAGGCAAATATTTCCCATTTTTTTATCCAAGCCTGTCCGAACAACCCGGTATGGGCCTATAATCGGTTTTGTTACGCGAACGTAACGCATTGAACTTTTAAGAGGAGTACTTCATGGCGGTAAAAGTGATTTATCATGGACATTCCAATGTTGAGCTGCACACCGACGCGCACAGGCTTCAGATTGATCCTTTTTATGATTCCAACCCATTGGCGGACGTGAAGTCGGATCATCCAAATCCGCAGTTTATCTTTTTAAGCCACGCCCATTTTGATCATGTGGATGATGCCGAGCGAATCACCAAACGCACCGGAGCGGTCATTGTGGCGAACTTTGAAATGGCAACGTATTACGAGAAACGCGGCGTTAAGGCCGTTGGCATGAATACCGGGGGCGGCAGCGCGTTCGCTTTTGGTTACGCCCACCTGGTTCAGGCGTTTCATACCAGCACCTTTCCCGACGGCACTCCCGGCGGCGCACCGGGCGGGTGGATCCTGCGGATCGGGGGAAAGACGATTTACTTTGCGGGCGATACGGCACTGTTTGGCGATATGGCCCTTTTTGGCAGGCTATGGAAAATTGATCTCGCATGTCTGCCCATTGGTGATCACTTCACCATGGGACCCGACCATGCGCTCTTGGCCGCGGAAATGCTTAACGCCGCGCATGTGATGCCGATTCACTACAACACCTTTCCCCCGATCAAGCAGGACGCGGCGGCATTTGCGCTGCGCCTGCGTGAAAAGCAGATCAACCCGGTGATTCTCAATCCAGGTCAGGAATTCAATCTGGTTTAGGCAGCCAAATAAATAGAGCCGCCTGCTGCAACGCACAGCAGGCGGCTCAGGTTATGGGAGGAAAACTGCAACTGCGACCACCTTTTCTATCGGCAAGATCACCCTGCGACTTGAACTTTTCCAGATTTTCCGCGCCAATACCGGCGTCCGGGCTGTTGAACCGTGAAATTTTCGGACGTGACCATTGGAGTAAACTATGTCCCCAAACCCATTTTTTAACCTCGATCACCCCTTTCCCGTGGCAGCGTTGGTCGGTGCCGGCCCGGGCGAATGGGGACTTATGACCCTGGCCGGTGCCAAAGCACTTTCGGCGGCAGCCGTGGTTATTTATGACGCTCTGGCAAATCCGGATTTTTTAAGTCTTTGCGGTTCGGATGCGGAACTGATTTACGTTGGCAAGCGTGCGCGGCAACATACGCTTACACAAGATGAAATCAATGCATTACTGGTTAAAAAATGCCGGGAAGTCATGTCCAACCGGGAACTTCTCGGTCGGCGCGTGGTGCGGTTGAAAGGCGGAGACCCATTTGTCTTTGGACGCGGCGGCGAAGAAGGGCAAGTATTATCGGAAGCCGGCATCCCGTTTGTGGTTATTCCCGGCATAACCGCGGGTATCGCCGGACCGGCGTATGCCGGCATTCCCGTAACCCATCGTGACTTTACCAGCACTGTTACGTTCATTACGGGTCATCAGCGGGATGCGGAAGGGGGAAAAAACACGGGGGAAAATGCGGATGAAGAGGCAGCGGATGTGAATTATGAGGCTTTGGCGAAACTTGGCGGCACACTGGTGTTTTACATGGGGGTGAAAAATCTCCCGGAGATCACAAAGAGGCTGGTCGCCTCCGGCATGGCAGGCGACACTCCGGCCGCCGTGGTGCGGATGGCCACGAATCCGGAACAAAAAACCGTCATCGGCACGGTGGCCACCATTGCCGAACGCGCGAGAAATGCGAATATCAAGGCTCCGGCGATAACGGTCATCGGCAAGGTTGTAGCGGTGCGCGACCAACTGAACTGGTTTGAAAACCGGCCATTGTTTGGGCAAAGCGTCCTGGTAACTCGAACGCGCCAGCAAGCCAGTGCCCTGGGTTTACAGCTTGGCAACCTCGGGGCAAATGTGATTGAAGCCCCCACAATTGAAATTGTAAAACCCACTGATCGCCGAGCCGCTCTTGAGGCCATCCGCACGATGGCTGACTATGATTGTGTCGTATTCACCAGTGCCAATGGCGTGCAATCAGCCTGGCAGGCCATGCAGGCACTGGAACTGGACGGCCGTGATTTTACAGCCTGTGTTGCCGCCATTGGTCCGGCCACCGCCGACGCATTATTAGCAATCGGAATTACACCGGAAATTGTGGCCGAAGACGCTATTGGGGAAGCACTGGCCACTGAGTTAATCGATTATTTTGGCCGCCGCAAACGGGATGGCGCGGATGCTGCGACTGCATTGGATTTGAGCGGTACCCGCTTTTTGCTGTTGCGCGCTGAAATTGCGCGTCCGGCCCTGGCCGAAATGCTCCGAAAGGCCAATGCCGAAGTTGATGATGTTCCGATTTACCAGACGCGCATACCTGATTCGCTGCCGGGGCCGGCCATTGAAGCTATCCGGAATGGCACGGTAGATTGGATAACGTTCACCAGCGCTTCAACGGCTAAAAATCTCCATTCCATGCTGCCGGTGGAGTTGCGGGCGGCGGTGGCCAAATGCAAACGGCTTTCCATCGGCCCGATGACCTCGCGGGCCTTGGAATCGCTGGGCTGGCCTCCCACCGTCGAAGCACGCCGGCACGATATAATTGGAATGGTCGAAGCGCTTTTAGTTCGTGCCATGAATGACCGCGAAAACGCCGCCGGAGAATAAAAAGCACATTGTGCTGCGCACCGAGGCCCCTGGCGTGGTGGCAGTGCCGCGGTAACAGGCGGTTATATCCAGCACCGCCTGGCGCGAGAGTTCTTATTGATGCTCAATGCGCATAATGGCCTTAAACCAGGTGCGGGCCATCAAACGGTAGCCGTAAGGATCGGGATGGCATTTATCCGGCAGGTGTGTCCAGATGGGCTTGCCGGCCGGTGTGGAAAAATTGGCATATTGGTTCACCGCACTGACCAATTCCCCCTTGGCTTGACACTCTGGAACCAAACGGGATTTTACAAACGTGTTAAACGCCCGGACTTGCTTGTTCCAAAGCGCGGACTTCAGCCTAGCGACCAGCCGCCCAACGGAATAATTTCCGCTACCAGCAGATGCGCTTTGGGTCGCAGCATCACAATTTCCTGAACCAGACTGGTCATGCGAGCCTCCAAATCCCGCATGAATTGCGCTTCACTTTCATTGCCGCGCGGATATTTCGGGTCAAAATGCTGGATGATGTCATTAGTGGCTATGTGCAGCAGAATAAAATTTGGATGGGCGGGACCTTTGAAGCGGTAGCCACTGGTGGCCAGCCAGTGTTGAATATGCGTTGCGATCTGATCAATGCGCCAGCCCGGCCATCCATCATGTTGTGTGGCATGATGGCGTAGGAGTAAGCGCGTTGGATTGCGGGTGTTGGAGCCGACAAAATGCACGGCAAAACCCGCGTGTGTCAGCATGGCGTACAGGGGCGAACGGTATCCGCCGGGAATCTGGTGGTGCGGTGCAACGCGACTCCAGCCGAAGGTAATCGAATCACCCAGGGGGTAAATGGTTAAAGTTTTCGGCGCGTCAGCCGCGGTTAGACTTCGCCCGCTGAAACTCACCGCCAGCGCGGCCGTCAACGCCATGATAAATAAACGCATAGGCATATTCACACACAAACCGATCCGGACACGCAGGGGCATTATATCATACACCCTGCGTGAGGTCGATTCTCGCGGGCCACACCGCGTCCCAGGTCCAGCCTTCAATTCTTGCCAGCTTCCGCAACAGGCGGCGCCGCTCCGAACGATTGGCCACAGCTTTGGCAAATACGTCATCGGTAACTACCGGCAATCCGATTTCGCGCAACGGGGCCAGAGATGGTATGGGAGGATCACCGTCATCATAAACCAGCATCAATACCGGCTTGAGCGTTACAATATACTCACTGATGGCCTCGCGAACAGCGCCCAGGGAAGGCAAATCCAGACTGCATCCCTGCACCAGACCGCATTCCATGATGGTAATCGCTTCATCAAGCATGGCGATGTTCGCCCCCGTTCCCGCGGAGCGCTTGGCGGAATGAAAAAAGTGCAGAACCGGATACGTGAGATGATTTTCCCCCAATCCCAGTAGCATGGGAATCAGGCCGATGAAATGCGGCTGCAGTGCGGTGGTATCGGCTCCGTTCCAGGCGCGGAAGATAATTTCAGCGGGGTTTTTTCCCAATGACCAAATATATACCCCCACCTGCCGCTTCTGCGTGGCGGCAGCAATGACCGGCACCAGATACGCGATGGCCGCGCCGAATAGAAAAAAACCGCTGGCGCAACATATATCGGTCAGGATCTGAAAAACTGCGCCATGGGGAACAAAATCGCCCAGACCCAGTGTGAAGAGGTTGTAGCCGGTGAAATAAATGCGCTCCCACACATCTGCGGGACGGCCCGTGGAAGCCGCGACGACGGCCGTCGGCCAGGAACAGAAAATCAGCGTCCATCCCAGCCAGACCAGAAGCGTCCAGGACGCCAGGGATGCCATCACCACCAGCAGACCACCCCAGGACAACATGCGGCGTGTTTTCCGGTGAATCACCGAATAGCGTAATACTTTTCCAACCAGCAGCGACACGCGCAAACTCATCGGCCCCACGCCTTCGACGAATGTGGTCCACAGCAGATCAATGCTCGTGAGGGTTAACACCAGCAAGCCCAATAATCCCAGTAGAATTGTCATAATAGGTGGGAACTCCTTAAATTCTCCGGCTCACCGGAACCCGGTTGGCGGCACCGGCGGAAATGCGCGGAACGGCGGGGCGCTACGTTGTCGGGCCTTTCGCAGCCAGAGGGTCCAACTGTTTTTCTGTCAGTGCTTCCCGCAACGCCGCGGACAGGGTTAATTTATCAAAGCCGCCGTTATGCCGGCGGCCATTGATATAAAATGTGGGCGTGGTGTTCACTCCGCTGCGCAAACCGCTGGCAATGTGTCGGCGTATGACATCACCGAATTTATTTTCATCCAGGGCGGCGGATATTATCGCGGTGTCCAAGTCGAGCATTCGGGCGTAGTGCAGCAAATTTTCACGGGATAATTTCCCGGTATCGGTAAAAAGCAGGTCGTGCATCGGCCAGAATTTGTCACCAGCCGCTTCCGCGACCATCGCGGCATTTCGCGCATCGGGATGAATTTTGCTTAATGGAAAGTGCCGCCAGGCAAAACGGAGTTGTCCCGTGAATTCTTCGAGCAAGCCCTGGGTTACGCGATGGGCGCAGTGGCAGTGCGGGCATTGATAATCGCCGTAGGCAACGAGCTCCAAAACGGCATGATCCGGACCCAGAGTATGATCTTCCGGCCCGAGTGGCGGGGTAAGTGGCGGGCGTGGCGTTTCTATGCGCATAGGGCCTTCTTCATTGCGTCTGAACGTTTGCCGGGGACAACGATTCCAGCGCATGCAAAATACCATCGGCTCCGGGATTGACTTCAATGGGTGATACGTAGCGCCAACGAATGACTCCCGCCGCATCGAGCACAAATATGGCCCGTTCACAAATGCCATCATCATTGCGATATACGCCGTAACGCCGTGCCACCATCCCCTTGGGTTCAAAGTCCGCCAGCAATGGAAAATCCAGCTTGCGGTTCTGCCGATAAGCCTTGTGGCACCATACGCCGTCAACGGAAATTCCCACCAGCAGGGCGTTAAATCGCTGGAATTCGCTAAGAAGCTCATTGTAAATCGCGAGTTGATCGCCGCATACCGGGCTGAAATCCGCCGGATAAAACACCAGCACGCGGGGGCGACCAAGCGTTTGACTAAGCGTCCAATTTTTGCCGGGTGCTTCGGGCAAAGTGAAATCCGGCGCGATAAAGCCAACTTGTGAACCTTGATTCAAGTTTTTCATCTTGCAACCTCTAATGGTACCTGCACTGAAATCCTCAACAACACGTTCCATAGTGTACGCACAATCATCGCAATTGTCCTGCGGCACCATAGTGGGAGCATCGGAGAGAGCGTGATATTTTACGCGGTGCGCGGACAACTGCGGGTTTCCACCCACGGCAGACGGGAAATGTCTCCATCCAAGCAGACCGGATGGCACCGGAATCGAGAATCGCGGCGGCTGACATCAGCGAAATAGCACGCAT
>JAJYZY010000092.1 GCA_021799715.1 Planctomycetota bacterium
CGGTTCCCCTTCTTCCCCTGTAAAAGCTTTGGCGGCGGTTATAACGTGATGACAGGATAAAAGCTGAAAAAATGAAAAATCCGCGGCAAATCGTCGCACTGAGGTTGACAAGATCAGAGGTAGGCCATATCCAGTCGAACGTAAATTGCATCAGTTGCCTTGCCGCTGCCGTAGAACTCGGCAAGCGTGCAGTCGGCCACAACCAGTGCGGTTACGCTCGCGCCGGTAATGAGGCGATTTTTCCAGCTCATTACGGCCAAGATAGCGATGTTTTCCTCCATGGCCAACTGGGTTGGATCGCCCTTGCAATACTTGTCGATCAGCCGTCGGAACCATTGATCCAGAGTCTCGCCGCTCCGCCATTTGACGCCATCCACCGTAAGGCCCAAGGGAAATGCGGTAGCACTTCTCTGATGTGGATGCAATGCCTTCAGTACGTTATCCGACCCGAATGAAAAGGATTGGGGTTGGTCCATCCTATGCACTCGCCCTTGACTGCCGGTATTTCAATAGGCTCTTCGAGTCGCCTTCGCCTTTATTGAGCAGAACGGGCAGGAGCTTTTTTCTGTTTTTCGCGTAGAACTGTTTCGAGCATCGGTCGGGCGGAAGGTTCAACGGCTTGCGGAAATTCAGCCATAACGAGTGGTACGTACTGAGTGGTCGCAACGTGATACAGTCGAAATGGGCGGCGAACCGGAGCGGGTCCTCGTGAAGCCCCTCCGAGGTGGCGCAGAACAAAGGTTCCACCTTCACGTCCAACGTTTTCCGAATGTCATCATGCAGGCGGCGGCAGAAATCCGTATGGTCACTGAAAACGCGAAACCGTACTCCCGGCAGATGCCGCACCAGCCCGTCCGGCAACGAATCGGCAATGAATTCACCGCCAACCTCATATTGGGAGTTCAGCATTCCGACGGTGTTGATTCGCGCTAAAACCGCCGCCAAGGATTCCGTAGTCATCCCCATTTGCGCTGCTGCCCACTTCCGTGGCAAGAGATCATTGAGCGTCATGAAGCTTTCGATGCTGATCCTGGAGATCGCGTCTTCTCCAGGTTTTCCGTGACTGTGCGATGCCCGGGCAAAAGAATTAAACGCGGTTGCGCCCTCTCTGGAAAGTGGCCAAGGCAGCCCGTAGTAGTCCTTAAGATATTCTAAATTCACATTGGGGCCATCGCGGAGCATCGCCAAGCGTTTCATTTCTTTTGCGGTCATCGTGCGGTCCTTGCTTATTCCAATCACAACTGCCAAATGGCATTTTAACACCCCGTCAACAACGTTGGAAGCATTAGCGTGGATCGCCCCGCGCGGGGGCGTGGCAATAAATCCGGGCAGGCGTCCGCGGCGCGAGTTTCCAGGACAAGGCTTTCTCATAGCGACGGAATTTACGCAGTCGATTTGCCGACCGCCCGGAAAAATTGCCACGCCCCCGCGCGGCCTGGGCCGTTGGGCTGGGCCGCGTTATCAGGCACCAGGGGTCATTTATCGGCAACGTGCCGCAGTTCCGAGCCTGTGAAAAAAGCGTCCGCGGGAAAGCACACTTTGGATGGCCGGCGGCGAGTAACCGTAAATCCAATGGTTTGCCATCGGTCGGGAGAATTTCAACGTTTATCGCGTTGAATCTGCGCGAAGGCGTTGTGGTTGTGAATGGATTCAAAGTTTTCACTTTGAATGCTGTACCAGGTAATCTGTTTATTTTCTTCCATGGCCAGGGCCAGGTCACGGATGATGTCTTCCACAAATTTCGGGTTGTCAAAGGCCTGCTCGGTGACAAACTTTTCATCCGGGCGTTTGAGCACGGCGTAAACCGGGGCGCTGGCGGCTGATTCCATGATCTTCACAAGATCTTCGATCCAGAATTCTCCCGTAAACCGCACGCGAGCGCTGATTTCACAGCGCTGATTATGGGCACCATACTCGGAAATTTCCTTGCTGCATGGGCACAAGGATGTCGCGGGTGCTTTTACGCCCAGGATGAAATCATCGGAACCGTTGCTGACCCCTTCAAAAGAACAGACGTAATCCATCAGGCCCCGTGCACCGGAAACCGGTGCCTGTTTTTCAATAAAATAGGGGAAGGTCATTTCTATCAGTGCATCATCCGCCAGCAGCTTGGTCTTCATTTCATGGAGAATGGGAATAATCTGCCCCGGAGTTATACTGCGATGATGTCGATTAAGAATTTCCAGGAATCGGCTCATGTGCGTGCCCTTTTTATGCTTGGGCAGCGAGACATATAAATTGATCATGGCCACCGTGCTTTGCTCACCACCTTCAGGCGTCCGCAAGGTGATGGGATATCGAACCGATTTCACGCCGACTTTATCAATGGCGATATTGCGTTTATCCTGCGCGGATTGCACGTCGGCAAGTTTTGCGGAGACATCCGATATTGATTTTCCACGAGCCATATCGACAACCTGAGCCACTATTTAACCTCCGGCAACAAAGCCTCCGCACGGCAACCGGACACACATATCACGGCGGCGGTATTTCTGTTTGATGTTGACACATGGGTGCTCAAACAGACGCCCGTGCGGAACGAACAATGCTAGGCGGCCTTTTCCCTGAAAGCAACCGCAATAGTACGCACGCAGTCCATCGTTATTTTTTATAAATGCCCGCGGGGTCCACCTGCCGCTGGAGCACAAATTCCAATTTTGCTTCCGAAGAATTATTGCCGGGGACAATTTTGCGATAAAAGCATGAGCGGAATCCGTTGTGGCAAGCCGCGCCTTTTTGGCGAACCTTCATGACCACCGCATCCTGATCACAATCTACCAGCAGTTCCCGCACTTCCTGAACGTGGCCGCTTTCTTCACCTTTTACCCAGAATTTCTGCCGTGATCGGCTCCAATATGTCGCTTTTCCGGTGGCGATGGTTTTCTCCAACGCCGCCTGATTCATAAAGGCTACCATTAAAACCTCATTGGTATCCGCATCCACAGCCACTGCTGTAAATAAGCCGGCCGAATCCAATTTGATATCCAGTGTGGTGCCAAGTTCCCGTTCTTTGTTATCAGACATAGCAAACCTTCCAACTAAATAAACCCGTTCCGGCGACCAATCCGCCGTTGATTCCATCTTGCCGCCTCACATGTTAATGGGAATTCAATCTTCCGGCAGCTCTTCCATGCGCTTTATTGGTTGCACGGTAATCGCGGTGGGATGCGTGGGACAGGCCTGTTCGCACATGCCGCATCCGGTGCAGCCGCCGGGTTTCACGAGAATCCGACCCGAATGCGCGCTGACAATCAGCGCATTTTCCCCTATCGGACAGGCCTCCAGGCACAGGCGGCAATCTTCACCATGGTGCCGCAGACATGTTTCATGTTTTACCGCCGCCAGTCCCATGCGAATGGAAAATTTGTCAACCAGGGTTAACGCGCCGGTCGGACACGCCTTCATACATGCCAATTCATCACATACAACGCATGGCGCAATCGCGGGCGCGATATATGGGTAACCATCACCCACACATGCCGACGCATCTATTTGGATGCATTTCACCGGACAGGCTTCCACGCAGGCTCCACAGCGCGAACACAGTGATTCAAATTCGCCCGTCGCTTTGGCCCCCGGCGGCCGCAAAATGGTTTGCGGGTCCATGGATCGGTGCAATCCGGGCATCATGGGTGAAGAGTCATCGTCATCATAGGAAGGCGGGGAAAATTGACCCTCAAACACTTCCGTGACCGGTTCCATGCGGCTTTCAATCAAGCTGGCGACCGGGGCGAGAATATCACTGAGACATTTGGCAAAAAAGCCGCGCCGACCAGGATCCAGCTCCGCCGATGATTGCCCCCGGGGCGGTACCGCCGCAGGCTGGGTATCGGAAGCGGCGGACGGCGCTGCCTCCGGCACCTGAGAATCGCCGGAGTTGGGAGTGCTACTTTCCGATTGATCATCCATGTTCTGCATCATCAAAAATATTATAGCGTTTGGTTGCGGGCATGTCGCTTCAAGTTTGCCTGAGTCAGACGTTTATTATCCGCGGGCGGCAGGGCGTTCACGGCTGCCCGGTGTCATGCGGCGGCCACGCATGGCGACATTAAGAATAAGGGACATGGCAAGCATGTCGGCCAGCATGGCGCTGCCGCCATAAGACATAAACGGCAGGGTTATGCCCACCACGGGAATAATGCCGGTGGTCATGGCAATATTGATAACCGCCTGGAGAATCAGCATGGACGATAAGCCCACCACCAGAAGCCGGCCAAAGCTATCCGCAGCCTCACCGGCTGTTTCCATGCAGGCCGCGAAAAATATCAGATATAAAATTAAAATGGTAACAGCACCGGCGAATCCCCACTGACTGCCTACCACGGAAAATATGAAATCATTGGAAGCTTCCGGCAACAGTCCATGACGGATTTCAACCGTGCCTTCCAGCCCCTGTCCGGTCAGGCCGCCGCTGCCTTCCGCAATTTCGCTTTGCCGTTTCTGATACAACTCGCCGGAGAGTTGCCGATGGGTGGGTTTGCCATGCACAAATAGCGCAACGATCCGCTGTTTCTGATAAGGCTTCAGAAGCGGATAGCACCCGGGCGCAACGGCCATGGCGATAAGCGCAATGGCCAGTAGATGTCGGAATTTGGCTCCGGCCGCGACGAGCATGGCATAGAGCACAACCGGAAAAAGCAGCGCCGTTCCAAGGTCCGGCTCAATGAGAATCAGGCTCATTGGAATAATGGCAAAGACAAATGGGAGAATCAATTTATGAATTTGCCGCATATCTTTGTGCAGGCGCAGAGACCACGCCACGGACATGACAAACGAAATTTTCGCCAATTCGCTGGGCTGAAGATCGATGCCGCCGGGCAGAATAAACCAGCGGTGACTTCCTTTAATGGGGCGCGCAAAGCGCACGGCGATAAGCAACAAGGTGGTAAAGATGAAAAAGCCATAGGCCAGATAACCAAGTTTTCGGTAATTAACGGTCAGGAGCAAAAGCAGGATCACCGCGCCAACAAGAATATGAATTTCCTGTCGGAACATCAGCCCGCTTCCGCAAATACGCACCGCCATCAGGCTCGCCGCGCAAAGCAGCGCCACGGCCAGCAGCATCAGCCAGGCCAGTCGGGTCGCGACCAGCTCCGGCATGACCCGATGCCAGATGGTTTCCAATATTGTCGTCCGGCCTGATGCGCGGGAATTTCCGCCGGTGGCGCCCGGCACGAATGACGGAGAATACTCATCACGCTTATCACTCACGGATTGGCGGCCTCCGGCAAGTAGCCCCGCTGCTGCATGAGTTGGATGCACGTTTTCACAATTGGTCCGGCAACCTGTCCGCCGTAGCCGCCCATTTCCACCACCGCCGCGATGACGTACTTGGGGTGTGCCGCCGGCACGCAGCCGATGAACCAGCCGTCATCACCTTTTACAACACTGATTTTGCCGTCATGTTTTACCAGTTCCGCGGTCTGGGCGGTTCCGGTTTTTCCCTCCACCGGCAGAGTGAAATTGACCATGTTGGCGGTTCCCAGCGGGCCATGAACGACCAGGTACATGCCTTTGTAAATATATTTCAGATAGGACGTATTAATATCTATTTTGCGGGCTGGCGGGCGGTGAAACTGCTGGATAAGTTGCGGATGCATCCACAATCCGCCGCGCAACATGGCCGTATAACCGTTGGCCATCTGCAACGGCGTTACCGCCATCGGCCCCTGTCCGATCCCCATCATAATGGCGTCATCAAGGCGTTTAATATTGCTGATGGAATGATCCGTCGGCGGCAGATAACCGCCGGTCTCTTCTGCCAGACCGATACCGGTGGGTGCACCCAGGCCATAACTGCGATAACCGGCGACCAGCCGTGTGAGTCCCAATCGCATGCCGACATTGTAAAAAAACACATCGCAGGACTCTTCCAAACCCGATACCACATCGGTTAATCCGCGTCCGTAGGGGTAAGAATCATCACGAAACACATTGGGATGATTTGGAAACAGGCACGGGCCGCAGTTGATAATGGTTTGCGGCGTAATGACTCCTTCCGTCATGGCGAAGGATGATTCCAGCGGCTTGACAATACTGCCGGGCGGGAAGGCGCTGGACATGGCGCGATCCATCAGGGGCAATCTTGGATCTTTCAATAACAGTGAATAATCTTTGTGAATGGTGTTGATATTGTAGCCCGGTTCCGAAAGCATCAACAACACACGATTGTTTTTAACCGACAGCACCACAACCGCCGCATTGTGCATCTGCCCGTTAAAATACAGCAAATGCGTGGTGGGGTCTTCGAGCTTTTCTCTCAGTGCCCGCTGAAGATTAATATCCAGAGTCAGACGGATATTCTGGCCGGGAATCGGCTTGCGATAATCCGCTTTTACCGCATGGCCCTCCAGATTAACCAGCCGTACGCCGCGGGTGCCGCGCAGTAATTTTTCAGCGGCCTGCTCAACTCCGGTGGCCCCCATGGTATCACCGGGCAAATATCCCTTCAGATGCCCGGGCGTGTCCCGCAGGCTTCCCGCGATGAGCCGCGGCAGAACAAATGGATGCTTCTCGACCACCGCGGCTGTTACCTGCCGCATGTAGCCGATCAGATGCGCTCCGACATCATTATACGGATAGACGCGATGTGTGCCGGCTTCAACCACCAGACCCGGATAATGGCGGGCATGCTTTTGGAAATAGGCGGCGGCGGCAAAGCCGATATCGGGAATAACCGTGTGCGCTTCATGAGCTTCGGAAAGATCAATATTATTCGCCAGGCCCATCTGTTCATCCAGATCATCCGGGGATGTTCCCGAGTGCCGCAGATGCGAATAGCGCACCGTCCATACATCTTCCCGGAGTAGCTGCATTCGGCTGCGGATGATGTCAAAACTATGCAGCACCTGCCCCAGTGGCACGCCGCAATGATCGGCAATAGATTCCGGCATGTGATCCAGTTCAGCGTTGATTTTGCGCTTCTCAGCCGGCAGGTGAACCAGCAATTGCGCACGGGATAATTTGTGCCTTTCCAGATGGCGAATCGCCACCATGGTGATCCACTGGGCATCATGGTTCATGGCCTGATATTGAATGGCCAGATTGTAGCATGGGGTTTCCACCGCCAGAAGACGGCCGTCACGATCCAATATCTCCCCCCGGCGTGTGGGAATCATGTAATGCCGATACGTAAAGCTGCGCGCTTCATCCCGCCAGTGCTGGTGCTGGAAGATTTCCAGGGCGGCCAGACGGGTGCCAATAACAGCCATTACCATGACCGCCAACACCACCAGCATAATGAGTCGCCGCCTTAACATCTGGGTTGGCTCCTGTTGCCGCCGCATAAACCGGATGCCGCCTGCGCCTTGATCTTAGCGTCAGGCGGCGGTTTATTTCAACGAACAGACGTGATGCATCACCGATTTATTTCGCGACGGACTTGCACCGCCGCAACGGAGCGGCCATGAGACCAGTCAGCGGACGATGCCCCGGCGATGCTGCAAATCAAACCCGAGCATATCACCGAGAAGAAATAGCGCACGGAAAATCCATGGTGCCACCGCCGCGGTATACAGGCTGCTGGATAATATAATCCCCGCATACCCCAGAATATTGATAATCGGCACCGGTCGTCCGGCAAGAAACAATACCAAATGGCCAACCGCCAGACGCCCGGACAGGAACAGCAATACCGCCAGAAAGGTTATGACCATCTGCCCCAGCACGCTGGAGCGGAATATGTGCATGCGGATGCTGACAATGCCAAGCGCGATCATACCGGCCAGAATCGCCTCCAGGCCCACAATGGATTGGCCGGTAAGATCATACATCAATCCACACCAGAAACAGGCCAGAAGGGCGGCATCTTTTTCCGCAAACAGCGCGTAGAACACCGCCAGCATAAAAATATATTCGATGTGGAAATAACCGAATTCACTCCATTGCCCCAAATGAGCGGCCTGAAGGGCCGTGGCAAAATAGAGCAACAAAAAGAATGTCAGCCACCGCATATCAGAGAGTATGCCGCCAAACCCTTCGGAAGGGAAGCGGATAACAATCAGGGATTGGACCCGTAGGTGATTTTCTTCCACTGATCGGGCTGCACAGTCACCATCGCATCGCTGCGAATCTGATCATACTGCTGCCGGGTAATGGGCGTTGATACCGCGCCAACCTGATTCGGATCATGATGGAAGCGAATAACCAGTTGATCCGACATGACGTTGACATCATACATCGGGCCGTTGATGATCACTTCGTTAAGCGTGCCGGTTTCATCCGGCTTGAGTGACCAGGGGCCAACGGAACTGATCAGGGCCTGGGTGTCCGGCAAAATATTCGATGACGCCGGGATCGGCACGTCAATCGCTGATCGACGGTGGGTGCCGTCTATGACACTCAAGGTGAAATGAGCCGGGGCGGTCAAATCCACCGGCGGCTGCTGATACGTGCATCCAGTCAGCAAAAGACCAGTTACACCAGCTAGAACAATACGTTTCGCACATTTCGTTACCACGCCTGTTTCCCCTTGTAATTAAAAAAGACATCCCTGTATTTTCCAGACATATTCATGCCTCTTAATGCCTGCCCAACGTTGCATCCATGCCCACCGCAATCACAACGAATTTAGATCAAATACCGGCGTTCCGGTTATCAGCGGACGCCGGGGGGCGGTAAAGGCTTCATCAAAATCAAACACATCCCGAAAATCGTCTATGTTGTCTTCCGGTGTTTTGTGCATCATTCCACTTTCCACCATCGCGAAAACAATTTTACCAAAATCCATGGTAGTGTGAATATTCCAGTGCGCCAATACCGCCCCGGCCAGGACACCATAATTGCGAATGGCCAAATCGCGCAATCCTCTGGCTAAATCCTGACCCGAAACATGGCGTTGACCGTCAGGCATCGCTTCAACGGCTTTGGCGCAATACACGCGTTGTACGGTTAGCGCCAAGCCCTCCCGCACAAAGTCAAATGCCTCCGGCGGATAAACGGTCTGCTGCGAGACTTCGTCAATCGATTTTTTAGTGAGTTTGTTCATTATCTATGCGTATCCCTATACTGCGGAAAAACCGATCCGCAATGCACTATTATTATATACGATTTTCAGCGATCGCGGGTCTATTGATTCTCCTATTGACGTTCAGGCGATGGCCCTTGCACGTTAAGCCTGTCGCAGCGGTAACTTCGCCTGCCGTCGAAACGCAGTGGGCGTCATGCCGACGGCCCGACGAAACATCACATTAAACGTTGCCGAGGTACGGAATCCGGAATTTTCTCCGACTTC
>JAJYZY010000093.1 GCA_021799715.1 Planctomycetota bacterium
GTGCCGCTGGTGGAAATCAGTTCAAACCCGGCTTGCGCGATTTTCCGGGCTGATTCGATAATCGCTTTTTTATCGCCATCGCGCACGGAAATATATACCGTCCCCGATGCCGGCAAACTTCCGCCCGCCGCCATTTGTGATTTGGCGTATGCCACGGGGAAACTCGAATCAATACCCATGACTTCACCGGTGGACCGCATTTCCGGGCCTAAAATGACATCCACACCCGGAAATTTGCCAAAGGGAAATACGCTTTCTTTCACCGCCACATGTTTATTGGGAATGATTTCTTCATGGACACCCAATTCCGACAGGCTCTGGCCGCACATGACTTTTGCCGCGATTTTTGCCCAGGCCACACCCGTGGCTTTGCTGACGAACGGCACGGTTCGGCTCGCCCGCGGATTGACTTCCAAGACATAGACTTCATTGTCTTTAATGGCGAACTGCACATTCATGAGTCCACGCACGCCCAGAGCCTTCGCCAGGGCCAGCGTGTTTTCACGAATCCGGGCGACAATGTCCGCAGGCAGGCTGAATGGCGGCAGCGAACACGCCGAATCCCCGGAGTGAATGCCGGCTTCTTCGATGTGCTCCATCACGCCAATGACCAGATAATTTGTACCGTCGCCCAGGGCATCGACATCCACTTCCGTGGCATCACCGAGGAAGCGATCAATGAGAACCGGATGATCATCCGCCACTTCCACGGCATGACGGATGTAATAATCCAACTGCGTTTCATTGGAAACTATTTCCATTGCCCGGCCGCCAAGCACAAACGATGGCCGCACCAGGACCGGATAACCGATTTCCATCGCCACCTTCCGGGCCTGCTCGGCGCTGCGGGCAATGCCCCCCCGCGGTTGTTTGAGGCCCAGGGAAGTTATCAGGCGGTTGAATTTATCGCGGTCTTCCGCGGCTTCAATGGACTCTACCGCCGTGCCGATGATTGGGACGCCCGCATCTTTCAGGCCGCGGGCGAGATTCAACGGGGTCTGGCCGCCAAATTGAACAATCACACCCTGCACCAGTCCGCCGGGCTGGCTTAGCGGGCGGCCATTGAGGCGTTCGACAATATTCAAAACATCTTCATGGGTCAGCGGCTCAAAAAACAACAGATTCGACGTGTCGTAATCCGTACTGACGGTTTCCGGATTGGAATTGATCATCACGCTTTCAAGGTTCAAATCCCGGCAGGCAAAGGCCGCCTGCACGCAGCAGTAATCAAATTCAATGCCCTGTCCGATCCGATTGGGTCCGCCGCCGAGGATGATGATTTTTTTGCGATCGGTAATGCGCACTTCATCATCCACCTGCTGCATCGATCGGCCATTTTCCAGCCGGGTGACGGGACTTTCATAGGTGGAATAATAATACGGGGTCGCCGCTTCAAATTCCGCCGCGCATGTATCCACCAGTTTATACACCGGTTCGATGATCAGGCGCTTGCGAATTCCCCGAACTTCCGCAGCCTGCAATGACCAGATTGTGCCCAGTTGCACATCGGAATATCCCATTTCCTTGGCGCGGCGTAAAAGTGCGGCGAAGCTGTGCCGATCTTCCGTGGAAATTTTTCCAGCCATAAATGCGGCGGCGTGGGGCCGCGCTTGAAATAATTTGTCTTCAAAATCAACGAGTTCCTTCATCTGCGAGAGAAACCAGGGGTCAATATGCGTTAACTCATGCACGCGCTGGAGGCTGTAGCCCATTTTAAAGGCGTACCGGATGTAATAAGGGCGGCCCTGTGAGGGAATGGATAATTTGCGAATCAGGCGGTCTTCCGGAATCGGCCAGACTTGCGCCGCCTGTTCCAGAGCCGCGGTGCGGGTAACAAAAGCGCCGCGATCTCCGAGGCTTGACGGCGCGGCGGCCGGCTGCGCATCGAGTTCCACCACCTGCCGCCGCCACCATTTATCAATGCGATCCAGCCCCAGGCCGAAGCGTTTAACTTCCATGGACCGGATGCCCTTCTGCAAGGCTTCTTTGAATGTCCGGCCGATGCTCATGGCTTCGCCGACGCTCTTCATCTGCGTAGTGAGCGTTTCATCGGCATCGGGGAATTTTTCAAATGTCCAGCGCGGAATTTTCACCACCACATAATCAATGGATGGTTCAAAACAGGCCACCGTGCGGCGGGTAATGTCATTGGGCAATTCATCAAGCGTATAGCCCACGGCCAGTTTGGCGGCAATGCGCGCGATGGGGAATCCGGTGGCTTTGCTGGCCAATGCACTGGAGCGCGATACGCGCGGATTCATTTCCACCACCACCATATCGCCATTGGCGGGGTTGATCGCAAATTGGATATTTGATCCGCCGGTCTCCACGCCGATGGCCCGGATGATCGCGATGGCCGCGTCCCGCATGCGCTGATATTCTTTGTCGGTAAGTGTTTGCGCCGGTGCCACGGTAATTGAATCACCCGTGTGCACGCCCATGGGATCAAAGTTTTCAATGCTGCAGACAATCACCACGTTATCCGCTTTGTCGCGCATCACCTCCAGTTCATATTCCTTCCAACCGATCAGCGATTGATCGATCTGAATTTCATTGATCATCGAGGCGTCAATGCCGCGCTGGGCGATGTTTTCAAATTCTTCCATGTTCCAGGCCACTCCGGAACCCGTGCCGCCGAGGGTAAACGACGCCCGGATAATGCAGGGCAGACCGACTTGCTCGGCGACTTTTCTGGCCTGCTCCATGTTGTATGCCAGTCCGCTGCGCGGACACCGCAAATTGATGGATTCCATGATGGCTTTGAATTTGCGGCGATCTTCCCCGCGGTGAATGGCCTCGCGCGTGGCACCGATCATCTGTACGCCGAATTTTTTCAATATGCCCGCATCTTCCAGCGCCACCGACAAATTCAGTCCGGTTTGGCCGCCCAATGTGGGCAACAGCGCATCGGGCCGCTCCTTTTCAATTATTTTGGCCACCGCTTCGACCGTCAGCGGTTCAATATATGTGCGGTCCGCCATGTCCGGGTCGGTCATGATGGTGGCGGGATTGGAATTTACCAGCACCACGCGGTAACCCTCTTCTTTTAAGGCTTTGCACGCCTGGGTGCCGGAATAATCAAATTCGCAGCCCTGTCCGATGACAATGGGGCCGGAACCGATGATGAGGATACTTTTAATGTCCGTTCTTTTGGGCATGGGTCAACAACCTTTTACACCAGCGTCGGGGAAAAAAACTTGTAAGTTTGTATCAGAAATCGCGCCATCGCGAAAGCGCCGATAGTTATTTTGCGCCGGCCCGTCGTTCCATCGCCGCGCGGAAATAATTCCGGAACGTCGGAAGCCCGGCCTGCGTCCAGGCGGACTGTATCTTTTCCACCAGTTCCGCATTGTTTTTTCGCAGTTCACTTAACAATTTGGCATCGGGAGATGTTTCAGGAGCCATGAGATGATTATCATGGGCATCGGCCAGGAGCAGATACCCTTTGCCATCGGGTGATTCTTCCACGCTTAACTTCATGTGCGGATAAGCTGCATGCCCGAGGCGCAGGCGATACACCGCGCGTCCATCCTTATCGGCGGGTTCAAACCATTCCGGGTTGATGGGGTCACCATCGGCGGAACCCGCGACCGGAGCAATCCGGGCCTTAACCACTTCAGGAATCTGCCCGGATGGATAAGCCAGGGGTAAATAAATCTCCATCGCTTTTTTCACAATATGCGACGGCGGCAAGGGTGGATGTTGCAGTTGATTCATATCTAGCGCCAGACCGGCATTTCCCGCCGGCCGTCCTCGTTTCCCGTTACTCTCCAGATCAGTTTACACGATATTGCCATCCAATGCCCGCGCCGGGTAAAACATCGGCGAACTTGGGCGTGGCAATAAATCCGGGCGGCCCCCAACAGTGCGGATTTCTAACACCAACCATTCTATCAGCGACGGCATTTACACCGTTGATTTTTCCGGCTGCCCGGAAAAATTGCCACGCCCGCGAACCTGGATCACATTCCGCAGCCAACTCAACGCTTCCGCGTTGAGCTAATGCCTGTGCCGACAAGGTGCCGGCCGGCGGCGTGATGCGCGGGTGGCGGCGGATGTGATATACGGCTTGCGGGGGAGATAGTCGCAAAAACTTTGGTGTCCGCGGTTCGGCGGCGCTTGCCTGCGGGGCGGGCAGAGGGTATGTTGCATTGGTGAAGTTTCCGTGCCTTCCGGCGCGGCGCAGCGCTGATGCGCACAGCAGGAGAATGATCCGTGAATGAATCGCAAACATCGGCCGCATTAAATGAGTCGCAAAAGACCTTGCTTTATAGCGCCGGCACGCGGGTACAAGTCACACAGCAAATTGCGCATCGGTCACACGTTTACCCCATCAGCGTTACCGGAACGGTGTTGCGGCAGGAGCGGCAGGAAAGCGGCAGTTGGTTTGCGCGCAACAAGGGAGATCGGCTCTGGCTGGACCGACTGATTATTCAAAAAGATGACGGCGAAAAAGTGGTGTTGAACCTGGATGAATTTTCATCTGTCAAGGTGCTCTCCGGGTCGGAACCCACCGCCGGGGCGGCACCACTGGTGACACCGAACGGCGATCGCAGCAGTTCATTGACGTAAGCCGACGGTATTGGAAGACACACAAAACACAAATAGCACCTTCCATTGCTTTCCAAAGCGATTCGGAACATCGACATCGAGCTGCGCCGGCATGAGGTGCGTGGGCCACAAAATCATACGGTGGTACCTCAGACCGATCCCGCTTGATTCATAAGACCAAACTAAGCAATACGCGCCCCGCGCACCGCGATCTGCGCCGGCAATGGTTCCGAAAACATGAATGGCCCCTGTGCCTCCCGCGTCCGTTATTGCGACCGTGATGGCTTTACCGCGCGAATGCATGACGCGCTAAAACAAAAAAAGGCCGCCCGGTGTTGTCCCGGACGGCCTGGGTCGTTGTCAGATCACCCAACCGATTCTCGCCGAATGGGCTATGGCGATCACATTAGTGGTTGTCATTGGGGTTCGTGAGGATGTTAAATGGATGCAGCCCGTACTGCTTCACTACGTCGACGTGCCCATCGGCGAAAACCACGTTGGCGAAGCCCGGGCCGCCGGGGAGGGAACTGGCGGAAGTAGTTTCGTGCCGGTATCGCAGGCCATCAACGTTTGCACCATAACCATTGGGAACCGTCGGGTAGTCGCTGTTTGAAGTGATGATCGAGTTAAAGTTCGTGTTGGCAGCCACCGTGACGCCCGGGCATTGGCCGGGAATCATATCCCCGGTGAGAACAAATTTATAGCCAGGGAGGGCGGCGGAGATATCTCCGGTGAAACCCGGCCAACCCCAGTAGAAGCAATCCGAATTATGGTACCAATCACAGTCCCCATCAGGACTCACCTGATTTCCGTCGCCGATAATTATTACGTTACTGGGCGACTGAACATCCGCATTTGGCAGCGATTGAGCAGGGTTACGGCTGCTTCCCGAAAGGAATATATACGGATTGCCGAGGTAATTCACGACCCATTCCTGGCCGGCGACATCCTCGCTGTCGGGGACCAGAGCGCCGGGGTCGGTAAACAACCCGGCAAATTTCGTTCCCAGCGAGGCGGGCATGGGAATGCTGTAAACATTGTTGTAGCCGCGTACAACGGTGTTACTGGGGAGTACCGGCGGCCCGGCATAAAGTCCCCAAAGTTGGTCGATCCATTCACCGTAGGGTTCCCAATAATTGCTCCCGCCCGCACCGGGCGGATAGTAGCCCTTATAGGTAGTGGTATATTCAGCAGTTATCTGCCCCAGAGACCGCAGCCGAGCCGAACAAGAAACCGATACTGCCTGGGCCTTAGCCCTTGCCAGCGCCGGCAACAAGAGCGCGATGAGCAGCGCGATAATGGAAATCACCACCAGCAGCTCAATGAGGGTGAATCCTTGACGTTTTCCCATGCGTTTCATAAAAGCACCTCCTAAAAAAATGCTTTACGTATGTTCCAGTCGCGTGGCCTCAAGCCCAACGCAGGCTTGCATCCGCTTGCGACCCATATTCAATTTTTCTCTTCACACGCCTTCCGCTGGAAGAATGCCTTGGATTATTCTCAATGCAAACTCGCCAGCGGATTCATTCATTTGCTAAGAGAAGTGTAGAACAACTCCCGGCAAAAGTCAAGAGAAAAATCATAATATTTATTTACCATTTACCATTTAATTACCACTGGCACAAAAACCCACATTTAATGGCACTTTTTTGCGATCCTAAAAATTGCTTTTTCATAAGCAATTGGTAATTATTATGATTTTCAATGGGTCAAAACGCCGTACAAATGCCCGCGAAGCGTGGTCTGGAACGACATCCGGGGGAAAATAGCTTAGGTACCAGCAACTCCTTTCCACCGCGCTGCGAATACCAATGGCACGTTCGGGGCTGCCGCCTTCACTGCTCCATGCGCCCAAGCAAATCCAAAGTCCTCCCCTTATGCGTCCGCTACACGGTTTTATTCCAACAGCGGACCAAATTGCCATGGCGGCGGGAAAAGCGTAAACTGCCTGGCTTGGAAAAAACCGCCTTGAGGAAGTTTTTCAACGCATGACCACAAACCTTGGAGAATTTGCCAGACATTTCGCGCCGGAGGTCATTGCCAGGGCTTCGCGGTACTTTTCCGCCAAAAGGGTCAGCCGCATTGAGTTCGATCCAATCTTTTCCACCATTTCCGGCATTATCAAGGAAGATGACAACACGCTGTTGTCCGTGAAAATCGTGGTTCAGAGCGCCAAAAAGGACGAAACGCACCTGGCTTTTTTCTGCCAATGCGATTCGCGCACGCATTGCCACCACGTCGCGGCCCTGCTGACAGCCATCGGCGGCGCGGAAACCATCGCCTCTTTTCAAAAAGATATTGCCGAGCAGGAAGCCTACTTCCAACGCCATCCGGAAGATCGCCCCAACGTTTCACCTGAAACTCCGGAGATCACCCCACCGCCGCCGGCGCTTGGAACTTTACGCCGACCTGATCGGGTGCCCGACGAACCATTGCCATGGAGCATTCTGGAATGGCAGGCACAATTGCGAGACATTCGCTTACGAAGTGATGCCGCGGGGGAAATCAGGAAAAGACCCTCTGACGCGGCAAAAATCGTTTACGTTCTGGAACCCATGACGCACGAGCGCCATTACCTCGGAATATCCGTGCTTAAAGTCACGCAATCCAAAAATGGGGCGATGAAATCGCCACGCCCGTATGAACCGTATTCCCAGAGAAGGTTCGGCAATTTTGTAACAGATGACGACATCTACATATTCCGAATGTTTATGGGATTCAGCCCGGATAATGATTACCTCATCAGAACCGTCACGGACGAATTTTCAACCCAGACACTGGAAAAGATAGTCGCAACCGGACGATGTTATTTTAAGAATACCGCGGGACGGCCGCTTACATGGGGCGCGGCCCGGCCGGGAAAAGCCGGGTGGATTACCGAAATCGATCTTCGGCAGAGCACCACCATCACCGTTGAACCGCCGGCGGAGGCTTTTGTCGGGTCTCCGATGATATACGTGGACATGGCCGAAAACACCATCGGGCCGATCAGGTTGGATGTTTCGGCAAACGTAGCGCGGAAGTGGCTTTCCGCACCGTCCGTTGAGCCGCGCTTTCATAAAGCCATGGCCAGTTTCTCGGCCGCCATGCAATTACCGCCGCCTCCTCCGATTCCAGAGGCCAAAACCATCAGCGGGCTTTCTCAGGCTACCCTGACGCTCCACAGCGCCTTGTGGCGCGCCGCCGCGAGTTTTTCCAACGAGAATGACGCCGATGTGAATGATTTTGTGCATTGGGGCGTCGTACACTTTACCTATGGCCCAATTCGGGTAGCCAGCGACGTTCAGGACAAGACCCTGGATACATTTATCGACGGACAGCGTTATTTTATCCGCCGTGATATACCGCTGGAACGGAGGCGTCTTGAACAACTCAAGGCGTCGCAACTTCGACTGAAGGATCAACGTGCCGTGGTGATCCCCCATACATACGCCGTGTCCTATGTGTGGACACTGGATCAGAACAATCTGCAAGCCTGGCAGGCGTGGATGGCCGGGCCAATGAAGCAACTGGAGGAGACCGGCTGGGTTATTGAATATGACGTCTCATGCAAACTGCGACGGGCGGAAATAGAAGACTGGTTTATGGACACCAGTTCCGCGCCGGATTCGGATAACGACTGGTTTAATGTGGATCTGGGGATCGTGGTTGACAACGCCCGGATCAGCCTGGTGCCGCTGCTGCGGAAAATCTTTGCCGCACGGGGCGAACAGTCCAGGGAGCGATTCCTGAAAGAACCGATGGAAATCCAGCTCCCGGACGGACGATACGTGCGACTGGAACCCGAACGGCTGGAACGCATACGTGATCTGCTGATGGAATTGTTTGACGCCAACGACACCGGGCCGCTTCGCGCGGACCGATTGCGGGCAGCGCAATTTGCCGGGGTGGACGGCTGGCAATGGTCGGGCAGCCAACAGGTGCGTGATTTAATTCAACGCATTCGCACCGCTTCCAGCACGCCCACGGAGCCGCCGCCGGGCCTGGCGGCGACTTTGCGACCGTATCAGCAACACGGCCTGACGTGGCTGCAATTTCTGCGGGATTGCAACCTTTCCGGCGTGCTGGCTGATGATATGGGCCTGGGAAAAACCGTACAGACGCTGGCCCATCTTCTGTGCGAAAAGCAAGCCGGTCGCCTTGATCGACCCGCGCTGGTTGTGGCACCCACAAGCCTGATGGGCAACTGGCGGCAGGAAACACAGCGCTTCGCGCCGGATCTGCGGGTACTGATCCTGCACGGAACAGGTAGAAAAGAACATTTTGAACAGTTAAGTCAATATGATCTGGTGGTTACAAGTTTCCAGCTTCTGGCGCGGGATGAAGAGTTTTTAATTAAGCAACCATATCATCTGGTAATCCTGGATGAAGCCCAGATGGTGAAAAATCCCAACACGCAATATGCCCAGGCCGCGCGGAAACTTGTCACCCGCCACCGCCTGGCCCTGACCGGCACACCCATGGAGAATCACCTGGGGGAACTTTGGGCGATTTTTGACTTCCTCATGCCGGGATTCCTGGGAAACAACCGCCAGTTCAGGCAGCTTTACCGCGACCCGATAGAAAAACTCGGTGACAGTTCACGGCGCAAAGCCCTGGCCCAGCGCATTGCGCCGCTGGTGCTGCGGAGAAGAAAAAGCGAGGTAGCGCTGGAGTTGCC
>JAJYZY010000094.1 GCA_021799715.1 Planctomycetota bacterium
GTGGCGGAAAGCGGGGCCCACCGAATCGCTGTGTACCGCGAGGAATTGTATCTATGGTGGCATGCAATGCGGGTGCCGCAGCGATTGCGAACCAAAATCAGTTCCTTTCTTCTTATCCGTTTTATCCGCGTAATGCGTGGTTCCTCCACGTCCGCTTCCATATCGGAGATCGGTTTGAAATACCAGACCATTGATAAAAGCAGCCGGCCGCCTGATTTTGTCAATCCACAACATTTGACAGTGGCACCGTAAAGCCTATTCGGCAATGCCATGACAGTGGATTTCTAAACATCCAACTGTTCACTCACGACCACCCGCTTCATTGGAACATTTTCGTACGCAATCCGACACATCGGTTCAGGATGAATGGACACGATATGTATTTAATCCATTTTCTCGGCGTGCGTGTTTTACTTTTGCCTATGTCATACCATGCAAACGTTCGCCTACAGTGTGGCCACTGCCCAGGCCGCGCCGGGCACAGCCTCTATCAGAGATTTACGCACGATCTGCAGAGCCGTCGCGGCATCGTATTCGAAGCCGGCCGCCAACAATGGCTTGATGTCAGCGAGGAAAGTTCTGTCAAGTGATTTTTCATGCAGGTTTTGCTCAAATTGTGCACGGGACACGGTGCGGCCCGCCTGCTGCATATATTGCATGAAACATGTGATTACCTGCTGTGGTTCAATCAACTTACGATCCAGGCAGAGCCACAGATCGAAAAGGTCGCGGCCCTTGCGCCGCTGGTACAATGCCCGCAGCTTCGTGCCCATCAGTTCATTGATCTGATAGGTCTTGACCTCGGCTTTGGCCGTGAGCCACGGGTTGGCAACCACCATGGGCCGCGGTTGAAACCCCAGCACCGTGAAGTGCTCGCGGCTGTTGACCTCGATTTTTAGTCGTAACGGGCGCACCGGTGGAATTTCAGACTCAAACCGATAGACCAGTGAAAAACCTCCCTCGGCCCGCCCCCGACTCGGCTTTCCAAGCCACACGTCAAGTTTGGACCGAATTGCACCAATCAAGGGACCAGCCGCCCCCGGCCTCGTCTGCACCAAATCAATGTCTTCGGAGTATCGAGCACCAGGTGAGGCGAACAGCTTGTTGAGCGCCGTTCCGCCGCGCAAGGCAACCAGGTTTGATAGATCTCCATCGCCGAACAACTCCACGACCGCGCGCGACAACACGAGGTCTTGCTCGACCTGCGCATCGTCCGACCATGGCGCAGTGGCCCGCCACGCAGTAATGTGGGCTTGCGGGATCATGCTTCAATCTC
The DNA here is from genome assembly GCA_021799715.1 of Planctomycetota bacterium. The sequence goes on from JAJYZY010000094.1 coordinate 1,277, forward strand.
CACTGATGCGTTGAGGAGCAATCGCCACCGGTGATTCTCTCGGGCGTTTTTGAATGGCTGGCCCGGCAGAAGCGGCTGGAGCCGTTCCGGATGCCGCACAACCCACCGGTGCACCGAGTCCGCAAGACGGCGACGCCGCAACAGGTCCAGAATGTATCCCAAACGCTGGGCGTTGGGAACGTCGCCAACGACCTCCAACGCGGCGACCAATCGCTTCGGGTTTATCGAAGCTGCCATCTGACTGATCACTGACGCAACATGATCCATTTCGCCCGCGGCTCTGATGAACCGCAGCAGATCAACAACCGTCGTTTCAGGTGTGGATACCCGCATCATTCCCGTTGATGTTTTCATCTGCATGACCGCCGCCAGTGCCACATATTTGCTTGCGTAGAATGCGATTTGAGCCCGGCCCGCTTTCATGGGCCGCACTGGGCGATCCGTCAGCACCTGAAAAACCTGCGGCTGTTGGTGTGCGGCACCGTGGAGCGCGGCCGCAGTCAACAGGCCCACGTAGTAAGGCAGCTTCATGGCCGTCATCAGGTCGTGGATGAACCAGAAAACCGGCGGCGAGCCGGCGGCGCGGTATTCCAGCGGGACGATGACGTGAAAATACTCTTTTGGCTGAACCAGTCGGCCACGTTTGGCCGCCCGCTGGAGCGCTTTGCCGACGGCCGAGGCGGACAGGCCACTGTCGCGGATGGCCTCGGAGCGCAGAAACGAGTACCGCCCCCGCGATTGCAGAGCGTCTATCCATGATTCAAGCGATGCCATTGCCATTTCCGGATAAAAAACACTTTGCGTAAACTGGCATAATTAGTCCCTTTATGCAAATTTATTATATCGGTGGTTCAAGGCTAAAGCAAGAGACTCTCAAGGAAGTGCCCTCGCGCAACTTGGGTAATTCGGTCAGCGATTCCAGTTCCGGCGGCATTTATTAATATTTGATCTTTGAGCTTTGTCCTGATCGACAGATTTTTCAGATTCGGGCGACTTTCAGGCGCGACACCGATTACTTCGTGCTGCCTGTCCCGATGTGCATAATTCATAAACCGAGATCGGGCTTGTGTCGTTGTGGTGAGGTTGTTTATCCGGTGCATCCATCAGCGTACCTGAAACGGCAATTCTTTTAAGCCGCAGGTTCTAAACCCGCTCGATGTGAACCGCAAATCGCAATTGGTATCCGCCGCCATCTTTCCCCCTGGCTCGCGCAGCCTTATTGCCTCCACCGACGCTGGTAAGTTCTCCACGCCGCAACGAACTTTATCCCGCATCCCGCCAGGAACTTTTCCCGACAAATCGGGGCCGGAACGCCGCGCCTTTGCGCGGCGTTATTGGGTCCCTTTATAAACAGATGCCAACTGGACGCCTCCCCATTTCACACTGCGCGACGTACCAGGCACTCGGTAATCTCATCCGCGATCTGATCATCGTGGCGCATTAATCGGTGCCACCCCCGGACGTGTGATTGAATATCGTGTGCCTTTTTAAGGTGTTTCTGGCCCATGGGCCGGTTCTTGCACCTGCCCAATCCAATCAGAAGCATTTCACCCAACTCGTAATGCGCCATGTAATTGCCGGCGTTGGCCGAGTGCTCTAACAACAGGAAGGCTTTGTCGTAATCACAAGCGACGCCGTCCGCATAGAGGTACATCAATCCCATTCTGTACGCGGCATCCATGTCTCCCTTAGCCAGTGCCATGGAGTACAGCTGCCGGGCGATCCTTGAATTACGTTGTAGCAGGTATCCGCATTGGTGGAACTGGCCAAGCCGCGTGAGTGCGAACGGGAAGCCAGCACGGGCCGAACGGATGTAAAAGTCGAGCGCCGCGCCCAAGTCCTGGCGGGTGCCCCAACCGTAATGAAGGCATTCGGCCAGCCGGTAATCCACCCGCGGCAAACCGGTGTCAACCAACGACTTCAGGAGGCCATACGCCATCGTTGGATTGCGCTTAACTCCGATACCGAAAAGATGGCTCTCCGCCAGGGCGCATTTAGCCTCCGGAAGATTCCCTGCGGCCTTCCTGAACAAGTGTGCAGCCCGCTTCGGTGAAGGTTTCATCGCCAGCGCAGACCGGTAGCACAGACCGGCGGCAAAGGCGGCTTTCAAATCGCCGCGCCGTACCAGCGAATCCAGGGCTGCGAGGGCCGCACCGGGGTGTCGGCCAAGCCGAATCGCGCGTACCAGACTTCGCAGCGGCGATCCACGGCCTTCCGGCAGGTCGAAGTCCCGCTCAAACACCGGGTCACGGAACGGCCCAATGGCGCGAAGATCCGCCATCTCTGGAGCGGGAAGTATGCGGCGGGATGCCAGTTCTGCCTCAACCGCCCGGGCCATGTTTTGCTCTCGGGCACGGTATTCTCCAAAATAATCCAATGTGGTTCCGGGTCTTAGAATCTCGAAATAGCGGTCGACATAGGCCTGATCCGCTGTCTCCTGGTAACGAGGTTCCGAGAGGCGACCCTTGTGTTGACGCGATGACGCAACGCGCCTTGGGTCCCAGAGCCAGATACAGCCCAGGCCATCTTGGGGAAAGTAGTAACCCACTTGCAAAACCCCGCCAACGGCCATCCTCAACTCCGGTCGCGCCGAGTCGTATCTTGCCAGCATAAGGATAGTTCCGGGAGGAAGGGGTAACTTTCTCATTTTAATCGACCAATCTCGCTTTACATCAGCACCAGACCGCAATCACCAAGCATTTCATTGTGTAAACACTCCTAAAGATCGAAAGTTGAGGTCCATTGACCGGCAAGCGGCTTCGCAAACCCGGGACGCATTGTACCACATGATCGCGGCACGGGAGGGATAGATGGCACATGGAGAAAAACGGGCTAACCCAGATATTTCATCGGTTTTAGCAGATGGCATCCGGTGGTGCTCGGATCGGCACAGGCGGTGAAGCGTCTTGCTCTCTTTCCAATCACGTGCAGAACGCTCCCCGGCACCCTTTATCCATACATACTTTTTTGTTTCATGCGATTTTCCTTTCTTTTCCGGCGGTCCATTTGGATTTCACCCGGTCGATGTCACCACCGCAGGTAGAACGCTCAATCCGTCGAGCTTCTCGCATATAAATTGTGTCCGCTCTATGAACCGCATCTTCCGTTTGAGTTAAAAATATGAGAATCTGATGTTGTCACGAACATAAGGAGTATGGTGATGACATCGGGAGCCAATATAAAGCGTTCTTGGCCGCAGCGTTACGACGCGCAGTTCCGGGAACTGGCGTTGGCCTTGCAACGTGAAAGTGGTTTGGATACCGCCGCGTTCTGTCGGCGGGAAGGAATCAATCCCAAAACGTTCTATCGCTGGCGGAGGGATGTAACACCCCGCGCGGCCGTGGTTCTGGCCCCGGTGGCCCTGCGCGACGACGTTCCGGCAACCTTGCCGAGCCGTGGTACCGTGGGCGGCCCCCACGACGCAGCCGGCCATCAGATGGAACTGGAACTCCATTTGAAAAATGGACGTCGTATTCAGGCCCGTGTTGCCGCCGCGCATGGAAATAAGGCAACGCGCGCATCAGCATTGATCGGGCTGACGATCGCAGAAAAACAATTTGACGGCAGCGTGCGGAAATCTCCTGAAATCGCACACCTTGAAGAATTCACACACTGGAATTATCCCGCGCGGCGGCAACTTTTTTGGCGCGGCCGGCCCGCGGCGACTTGCTTTTCACCGCACTACTATCCACTGCTTCGCCATCAGCCGACCCATCTGCATTGGCTGATTTCCCGGCGGTGCCGATTTTTCCACCGGCCTTGGCGAGAATATCCGCGGGCGGCCATTGGCCCGCGCTGTTAAGCTTGAGGAATTCATCCAAACGTTCAGCCGGCAGAGTCATCCGGCATTTCGGATAACCGGAACAACTTACAAAATCACCGCGTTTTCCGGACCGCACCACCAGTTCTTTTTTATTGCATTTGGGGCACTTCAGGCCGGTGGGACGCGGGGGCGGCTTGGGCGGCAACGGCAAACCGGTTTTACGGTCCACCTGCTGCAATGTTTTACATTCCGGATAACCCGAGCAACCCAGAAATGGCCCGAAGCGGCCGATTCGCTTAATCATGGGTTTGCCGCAGGCGGGACATTTGAAGTCGGTGACTTCCAACTGCACCGGTTTACCTTCGCGATCCACATTCATGGCACCATCGCAATCCGGATAGCGCGAACAGGAAAGAAACATTTTGCCGCGTTTGGAAAGGCGATACGCCATCATGGCGCCGCACTTCTGGCATTTATACTCCGACGGCGTGGCTTCAGCCCGGGCATGGGTCATGCGGGTTTCGGCGGTGGCTAGATCTTTTGCCAATGGCTCATAAAATTCGCGCACCACTTCCACCCAGTTTTTATGCGCTTCTTCCACGCCGTCAAGTTCCTCCTCAATACGGCGGGTGAAACCCAATTCCATTAAATCCGGGAATCCTTCAATGAGCTTTTCAGTAACCTTGATGCCCAGGTCAGAGGCGAAGAATCTGCGATCACGCAGCAATACATAATTCCTATCTTGAATGGTTTGAATGATCGACGCATACGTGCTCGGCCGACCTATGCCTTCAGTTTCCAGCGCCTTAACCAGGCTGGCTTCGGTAAACCGCGGCGGCGGGCTGGTAAAATGCTGCGTGGGCGTGAGATCCAGCGGAGCCACGCGCTGCTGCTCCACAAGTGCCGGCAATACCTGATCGTCATTGCGCGACCATACACCGGCCACGCGCGTGAAACCATCAAATTTCAAGGACCGTCCGGTTGCCTTGAAAAGCGGCAGGCGTGCGGCATCAACCGCAGGATTTCCGGCGGGCCGGCATTCAATAAGTGCTTCGGTGACCAGCCATTGCGCGGGGGTCATCTGGCAGGCAATAAACCGCTTCCAGATTAAATCATAGAGCCGAAACTGTTCTTCGCTTAGCGCCATGCGCGCATCGGCGGGCGTTAATGTCGCATCCGTCGGGCGGATGGCCTCATGGGCTTCCTGTGCGCCGGCACGCGAGGAATAGATATTCGGCTTTTCAGGTAAATACGCGGCTCCGAACGTACTTTCAATGTAGCCGCGGGCCATTTTCAGTGCATCGGCACTAATATTCTGCGAATCGGTACGCATGTAGGTGATCAACCCGACCGCCCCCTGGCCCGGCAATTCCACGCCCTCGTATAACTGCTGCGCAATGCGCATGGTGCGCTGGGCACCAAAGCCAAGCTGATTGCTGGCGGCCTGCTGCAATGTGCTGGTGCTGAACGGTCCCGGCGGACGGGATGTGGACGGTTTGGTTATCAATGAGCGCACGCGGAATTCCGGCGAGCCGGCACCGGTTGCCGGAACCAGGCCGGATACCGTCGTGAGTTTCTGGGCCGGACCTTTGTTGGGAATGCCGCGCGGGCCATTGCCGCCGTCATTATCCACGGTTGTAACTTCAATTTGCCGCAAACCCACAGCCTGTGCCGCTTTTTGTGCATCGGCGACATTCTTAGGATCAAATTTGCGGCCGTCAAATTCCACCAGTAGCGCCTTAAACGCCTGATTTTGCGCCAGCCACTGTCGCTTTTCAGCACCGGATGGTCCGCCGGCCGGGGCGGAATCGGTGCCATCGTCCGTGTCTTCGTCATCCGGCACGGATAAAAATTCCCGCCACTGCCGCGCCAGGGAATCGGCGACTTTCAGTTCCGTAGTAAACACCGCCTGAAGTTTCCAGTATTCTTCCGGAATAAACGCATTGATTTCCCGTTCACGGTCCACAATAAGTTTTACCGCCACGCTCTGCACCCGACCGGCGGATAAACCGCGGGCCACCTTCTTCCACAGCAGCGGCGAAACTTTGTAACCCACAAGCCGGTCAAGGATGCGCCGCGCCTGCTGGGCATTTACCTTATCAACGTTAATCAGCCGCGGTTGGTCAAAGGCTTTTAGAATGGCGGATTTTGTGATTTCATTAAAGACCACGCGCTTCACGCCGCGTTGATCCAAATTCAACGACTGGCTTAAATGCCACGCGATGGCTTCGCCTTCCCGATCCAAGTCGGTTGCCAGATAGACATCATCCACACCCCGCACGACGGATTTTAATTCACTGATCAGCTTCTTGCGGCTGGAAAGCACCTCATACGTAGGCTCAAAGTCCTTTTCAATGTCAACGCCAATGCCTTTTTCCGGTAAATCGCGGACATGTCCCATGGACGCTTTAACCGTAAAGGAGGATCCGAGGTACTTGTTGATGGTTTTGGCTTTGGCCGGAGATTCCACAATCACCAGAGCCAGTCCGGTTTTTTTTATCGCTTTTGCCACTCGTCGTTTCCAATCCTTAAGAGTTACTATGCCAATCGAACTTTCGTCGATTCCTTATCTACTACGGACTTTTGTCCAGGCCGTACGGCAATCCCATCGTGCAACTTCGGCTTTCCGCGGGCATTGCGTCCAATATTTATCACCAGCTACTGAAAGAAAGCAAATTAATTCGCTATCACAAATTATTATTTGGTCTCCATTTGCCGTCCGGGCATTGCACCAAAGAACGTGCATAAATCATGGGCAAGCAACGCCTTACAATACGATATTATGGCGGCAATCGGCGGCTTCAGGCTATCGATATGCCATCTTCACCCATTTTTTACCCGGCTAAAACATAACATTATCACAGTGACTTCACAATATTGGAGGGACGATTCCCCGACATAACCGCCGGCGTACTTTTATAGGATGCTCGATATTATCGTCGAAATATAATTCTTTTGGCACATTTTTTGCTCCTTAAAATGCCGATGTGAAAAGAAGTTTTGGTTTTTTTTACACCGAGGTGCCCTGACGTGCGTATAGTTTAATAGAGACTTGCAAGCTGCCCGTCCTGAACGGGCTAGGAGGTTTTATGAGTACCCCACATGGCCCCGCTATTTTGGATTTAAACACACAGGCTGACCTGTTAAGTCCCAATGGCCTGTATCGTCTGCATGATTCGGATATCATCGCCTCGAACATCAAACGTCTATTTAACTATCTGCGCTCGATTCGTTGCGCCGTGGTCAGCACGCGCCTGCACCATACCATTATGCCGGATCGCACCGCACCGCATCCTGTATGTACCCCCGGTAATCCCGGCTACAACAAGCTTTCCTTCACACTTTTGCCGCAACGCACGGAAATGCCCCTTGATTGTGGAACGGACCTGCCCGTGCAGGTGTTTCATGATGCCCAACAATATATTTTTGATCTTCCGGATCCCAATCCATTCGATTCTCCGCGACTGGATCGCCTGTTGTCGGAAACTGAAACCAATACCTGGCTGATCATCGGCGGGCCGCTGGAATCTTCCGTACGCATGGCGGTGATGGGACTTTTGCAGCGGCGCAAGAATGTTGCGATTGTAAAAGACTGCATGGGGCGGCGGGACCCTTATGAAGCGGAAATGGCCCTGCGGCAGGTTGAAAGCAAGAATATCCAATGGCTCACGGTGGATGAAGTCATTGAACGCTGCAATCGCAAACCCGTCCGGCGCTCACGATTGCTGGCGCGGGTGGCGCATCGCACCCGTGGAACTCCAGCCGCGGCGGCACCAGGCTATCGCGGGTCATCCAAGACCGCGGCCAGCGCATACCGCCTGCGCGATTGATCGCACGGTGCGCAGTGCGTAACCGTTGCATGCGCTCGCCCGACTGTCATGGCGGCAAAATAACCAAGGCGTTGCCGGAAGGATCCCGCAGGCGCAATTGGCCCTCATCCGGTGCAGTTGGCGGCAACTTTACCGCGGCTTTTATCCGCCTGAAGATCGCTATATCCGGTACGCGGATGGCAACATCTTTAACGGATGTTCCAAGGCCATTTTTACATATCTCTATTATTTACAATGGCTTATGTGTGTTTTTCGCACTTACGTGTAGCCACTAATATTGTGTGAGAATTATGTTTT
>JAJYZY010000004.1 GCA_021799715.1 Planctomycetota bacterium
ATGCCGCCTTTCGCTCCATTTTGATACGGGCCATCAGGCCGCGGGCTATTACATTGGTTATCAGGGAACTCAACATCAGCACCAGGGCCACATAAAACATGGCGCTTAAATAAATTGGGTGATCCGCCTCCATGAACTCATTGGCCAAAACACCCGACATGGTTTGGCCGCCGGCAAATAGGCTCGCGCTGATATGGTCGGTGTTGCCAATAACCATGATAACGGCCATGGTTTCACCAATGGCGCGGCCCATTCCCAGCATGACCGCTCCAAAAATACCCGCCCGGCAGTATGCCAGGGCCAGGCGCGTGGTTTGCCACCATGTGGCCCCCAGGCCATACGCGCCTTGTTCGATTTCCGCGGGGAATTGCTGCAGGACATCACGTGTAATGGCTGTAATAATCGGCAGAATCATGATTGTCAGGATTAAACCACCGGCAAGAAAATCACTGCCCGAAGGTCCGCCGTGCACAAGATTGGCGGGGAAAAATTCGGTGCGACCACTGGGGTATTTACCCACGGGAATAATGCTGATATGCCGCAGGGCATGGTAAAGGACCGGTTCAAGGTAATTCTGCAACCACGGCGACATGACAAAACAACCCCATAAGCCGTAGGCGATACTGGGAATAGCCGCCAGCAATTCCACCAGGAATGATACCGGTCCGGCCAGCCACCGCGGCGCGATGCGCGTGATAAAAATGGCGGTACCGATGCTTAACGGCACGCCGAACAACAGTGCCAGGAATGTGGTCAAGCCCGTTCCGTAAAGGAAGGATAATACGCCGTACTTGTCTCTGCCCGGCACCGGGTTCCATGCCTGCGTGGTAAAAAAATGCCAGCCTATATCGCGCAGGGCCATCCATGAACCGTGAATCAGCACGGCAAAAATAATCAATAAAATCGATATGGTCAGCCATACCCCGCCCAGGGCGGCGGCCTGAGTGAGCTGATCAACAAGCCGTCGCGCGGCATTTTGTGGCACGTCAACAAACGGATTCTGCCGGGGTGCGGGATTGTCTGCATCATTCATACGCGCCGTGCTCACGGATACTTTTTCTTATGCCGCTATTTTTACGTCGTCGGGTGAAAGTGAAAAGGGAGTCCCCGCCCGATTTATCGATGCGGGGACTCCCAGGAATCCACTTTTGCCGACGCCGGGAGAAATTGTCCGACACGCGGCCGGACAACGGGCGGGCCTAGTTCAATGGTTGTCCCTTCCAGGTCACTTCGGAAAGTTCGGCGAGAACCTTCCTACGCATCAGAGAGCCAAGTTTGATGTATTGCATGCTTTTGGCGTACTTCTGCCCCTTTGTGAGTACCCAGTGGATGAACTCCACCGTGGCGCGGGCTTTGGCCTTGCTCATATAGCCCAGATCGCGGTCGATAATCAGATACGTGAAGCCCGAAATCGGATATGCGGTGCGGCCGGTCGGGTTGATGATCGGCAGGCGGAAATCAGCCGGAAGATTGGCCACCACGGCCTTCTGGGCGGCGATGACGGCGGGGATGGACGGGCGAATCTTAAAGCCGTCCTTGTTGATCAACGTGGCTGTCGGGAAGTGTCCCATGATTGCATAGGCATATTCCAGATAGCCCAGACCGCCGACGGTTTTGTCAATCAGTGCGGCCACGCCCGGATTGCCTTTTCCGCCGCGTCCCACCGGCCACTGAACCGATGTAGACTGGCCCACCTGTGTTTTCCATTGATGGCTGACTTTGCACAGATAGCCGGTGAAAATATAGGTTGTGCCGGAGCCATCCGAACGGTGTGCCACAAGAATACGCAGGTCCGGAAGATTAACCCCCGGATTCAATGCCTGAATTTCCGGCGAATTCCAATGTGTCACCTTGCCGAGATAAATATCGGCGATAAGTTTGCCGTTCATAACCAGCGGCTTGTGAATCATGGGCAGGTTGTAGCTCATGACTTCCGGCCCGGCTACTTCCGGCATGTGCAGGACATGGCCCCCAGCCGAGCTGATTTGCGAGTTGGTCATCGCCGCATCGGATCCGCAGAAATTGATGGTTTTATTGATCAGGCCGTTAATGCCGCCGCCCGAGCCGATGGGTTGATAATCAACCTTGATATTCGGATGCGTGGCCATGAAATGGGGAATCCATTTCTTGAGCATGATGGGTGCAACAAAGGTTGACCCGGCCCCCTGAATTTCAACGGCGCTAACCGTTGTGGTCATTCCCGCGGAGACCAGCGCGGCGGCGACAGCCGCCAAAATTCCGTTTCGCAGTGCCTTGAACATTTCAAGTTCCTTTCCTTAAGTTCGTCCTTGCCGGCCGGAACTCCCGAACCCGTCGCAACGTCGAAACCCCTGTTCAACGATGGTCATTAGACGCGCGCGGCGTTAAGCGCATGTTAAGGTGTTGCTAATGTTTGGTATGAGTTGCAATGTAATTCGTTAATGTGCCAAAGCAATGGCCGCGTTCATGTCCGGAGCGCAAGGAGTTTGCGCCGATTAAGGTGTCGGACCGCATTCCCCCAACCGCGACACGCAACGCTATTCGCCGCCGGTACAGATAATTAACGTAATTCACTGCGCTCAGCCATCGCCAACGCTCGCAGGTGCCCACGGGTTTTCAACACATTTATGGCGGACGTATAGTCTGAAATTGCCTTTTTTCTCTTCCCTTGTTGACGGTAGGCGTTTGCCCTCTGGAGAAGCACCAAGCCGCGCAAGTCCTCCGGCGTATCCGGCAATTCCTGCAAAATCGCGGTGTATTCCGCTATTGCCCTATCAAAGTTGCGCTGGAGTTCGTAAGCCGAGCCTCGGGCTTTCCGAGCCAAGGCGCGTTGTGTAATTGGAGCATCCACCAAATTGACCACGGACGTGTAGTCGCGGATCGCCCGGTCAATTTTCCCTTTCCGTAAATAGATGCAGCCCCGGCTGCACAGCGCCACAGATATAACTGCTGCGGTAACCCCTTTCAGTTTACTGGCCGCGGAGTAATCCGCAATCGCCAGCCCGGGTTTGCCTTGCCACTCATATACCCCACCGCGTTTAATAAGAGCAATAGCCCTTAACGCAGGGGAGCATTCCGGCATGTCGACGACGATACTGAAATCCGCGATTGCAAGCTCAAATCTTTGTTGCAATAGGCGCGCAATCCCGCGCCTTACACGGGCCGTGTTCTGCTGGTCCGCCGAATATCCTTTGGCTTCGATTACGGACGTGCAGGCGGCAATGTCTCGTTCGATCCGGGCAACTTTGGCCAACATCACGCTGTCCCTTCCAGCAAGTACCCCGCGGAAATTCATATCCCTCCCGGCCGTCCGAACCGTAAGTCAATCCCCGTATGGTCCGAGAAATCGCTCTCCGTTAAAATGGATCAAGTGGTTCGGATCCTCGGCAATCCAGACTTCTGTTTCCCATGAAATCCGAGTCAGGAAACGGCGCATGGCGGCGCGCGTCGCAAAGGCGGTCACAAATACCAGACCGGCCGTACAGCCGGAGAAGAGCAAATCAAGCTCGGCGCGTCGTTTTGGGTCCACCGGACCGTCGCTGGTGACAGCCTCAATCAGCAGAAGCCAATTCCTCCGCGTGTCGTGCACAACCACATCCGGCATTTTTTCCCAGGCAGGAAGAACGACATTGAGTTGCTTTAAATAATCGGCATCAAGGTGCAGGAACTTATCCTCCGCGTCACCAATGTATGCGACCGTTCCGCCCGGAGCAAAGCCGGCGCAAAACTGCTCCACAACGGCTTTAATCAGCGGGTTCTGGCCGCCGGGTGAAATGGTCGCGGTCCTGCCTGAAGGCAGCATCACGGTAACGCGATTCATGTCCCGTTCGCGCCGCCGACCTGCGAGAACATGCTTCCGCGATTTGGTGTAGGATCCCAGATTCGCAGCCCATTGTGGCTTCCCGAATGACCGAAAAAGCGTTAGTGCATCGGGTGCAATTTGATAGACTGTTTTTCCGCTATTCACCGGCCGACGCGGGTCGTCCGGATTGCGAACCAGAATCCCAAGCGCCACGAAAAACTTAACCGCTTCATCGCGAATCGTTTCACGCGTATTGGGTGCAAAATGAACATCGTACGCCCGGCCTATAAAGGTGATCAGGGCGGTAATACCGCGCAGCGGTGCGGCTGCTCGGCTCCACGGCATCATTGGCCGCAGATCGAGTATTGCCAATAGCGTGTATCCAGCGGCCTCATTGGTCTGTCGTCCGATAAATCCGAGCGATTTCAGTACTTCTATGGCCTCGCCGAGTTTTTTGGTCCGCACCCTTTTCCGATGAGATGATCGCGCCGTGCCCATCAGAAAAGCTCCTGCTTAACCAACGTGTCCAGTTCTTCCTGCGGAATTCCGGGGGAGTCGATTTTACCGCCAATTCGTTCCAATTTAGATATCGTCGGGTATTTCAAGCGGCGCAAATCGGTGGCGTTAATCTGGGTGTGACCATTGAATTGGCGGAAATACACATCTAAAAAAGTACAATTTAGAAATGCCGCCAGGCCCTTGGCCAGGGCGATTGCCAAGCCGCCGCCCCTGATGTGGAAATAGTTCAGGTGGTTTTCAAAACCCACCAGCTCGGTTGGTGCCAGCCGGGAATCCCAAATACAGGCCACGATGCGGCGCGGCTCTTCCTTCGGACTGAATCGCTTCACCAGAACATATACGCCGGCCGGCACAAGCAGTTCCCGCGTTCGCTGGTTGTTTACAATGGCGTTGGCCTTGCGCGATTTTTCCTTTGGCCAACTCACGAATACACCGTTGAAATGGCATGGATAAACCAGCGGCACCGAATCGCCACCCGGTTGATCACGCAGGAAATCCCTGACCCTGAAATCCACCACCCGGCCTGTCGAAACCGAAAGGCCGAGTTCCGGCAATGATGACGAAAGCCGCGCTATCACCGCCCGCGCTTCGGCTTCTCCATCGCCTTCAGTGAGGTGAATAAACCGGTCCGGATCATCGGGTGACACCAGAACATGGTAATTCATCCGCGATTCCCTGACCGGGCCGCCGGGCTCTCCGCTGCTGCTGGATATTATCACGCGTTCCGGCTTTATTGCGGTTTTGACGGCGTGGAAGATCACGTTCTCCTGCAACACGCTGTCTCGCTTAAATGCGGCCATGCGCGAATCGAAAACGTGAATGTGCCGCAGTGCCATGGCCTGAAGGAATTGCGTCCTGAATGGCTTGAAATAAGGACCATTGCAAAAACTGCGCGGCGTAATACCGACCAGTTCCCCTCCGTCCGCTAACAATCGGGTAATCAAAGCAACGAAACCGGTATAGAGGTTGGTTGCCTCAATTCCCGCCGCGCGCAGCAGTTGACGTTCCATCGAATCGCCGCGAATTTTGCGATAGGGCGGATTTACAATTGCCGCATTGAAGACGGGCGACGTTTCCGCAAACAAATCACGCCGCGCCAATGCGGCACCGGCGCTGATAAAATCCGCGTTTAAAATGGTAGATTTGAATGTGATGCCGGCATTTTGACATTCCCGTTGGCAATCGGCCAGCGTCAGCCGCAATAAGGGCAGCATGGACTGGTCAATTTCATACGCTGTGATCGTCACACCCATCGGCTTGCGACGCCTGCGGCATTGGTACCGCACGAATGCCGCGCATAAAGCACCCGTACCCGCGCCCGCGTCCAGAAGGCTTACTTCCGGTTCACCGCCGCGGAAGAGCGACGCCATGAAATCCGCTACCGGATCGGGAGTGAGAAATTGCCCCAATGCACGACGCTTCTCCGACTCCCCGCCCGGAGAAAAGCCAGTTCGCGAGACGCTTAACGTTGATTGGTGAATATTTGCCGACATACGCCTTTCACCCGTGAAGGTTCATTCACCGCTACTGTCGGCGATCCAACCTTCGTATATAGTATACTTTAAATTGAAGCGTGAGCGATTTGTATGTGCAACGTGCATGGATTCCTCCGTAGACAGCTATCAATAACTGAGGCAAAATCTCTTTCCCGCACGGCATTGCATTGATTGCAAAACCAGAAGTCACGGGAGAAAGCCTTTGTTTTCCAAGCCAGCACCTTATCTGCCGCTTGTTTAGGTAAAGGATGGAATTGCCCGATCAGACCCCCGGAGCAAATCCGCCAAGGTTATCCTTTGGCCGGCGGTTTGCCCAGCTTTTTTACGGGACCCAGGGCGGCTTGCGCGGCGAGTTCGGCGGCCCACGCGGATGCGATTTTGTTTTTATCCGCGTGGGCGAGCGCGGATAATTGTTTGGCCGCCGCCGCCAGGTCATCCGCCTTGTTGGAGTTTTCCGCCAGCGCCAAAATCCGCCAATATGCCTGCATCCGCACCACCGCATGATCGGAATTCGCCGCGGCCCGTAAGGCACCGGAGAGGGAATCTGGAAGCTGCGACAGCGGTGCCCATCGCGTCAGCCACGCCTGAGCGTAATAATCGTCAGGGGTTTGCATGACATTCATCAGCGCCGCGGCAATGGTGCCTGTGAGTTTATTGACGGCCTTGGCTTGATCTGCGGCGGAGGCGCTCGGCGCGGAAGAACTTTCAATTCCCGCCAACATCGGGAGACTTCTCGCCAGCACGCCCGCCGCCAGCATCTGCCGTCGGGCCGGAATGGAGGTCAGGCTCTTGGCCAAATTCACCAGCGATTGCGGATCACCGGCGCAAAATCCATCGACATTGAAATATCCCGCGTTAATCTCCATGCCGCCCAAACCGGGGACAACGGCCTCCGGCAGCGCCAGCGGGTTGGTAATGACTTCCACCTGTCCGCCGAGAATAGAAATCGGATTGGTCAAAATCAGCTTGCGTAACTCGCCCTGATCCACTCGATAGCGAACCGTGATGCCGCCCTGCGGTTCCAAAGTCAGTACCGGCGGGTTGTTGTCCACCGCGTAAACACCAAGGGCCGCGTTATTCACGCCCTGAATGCTTCCCGCAATGGCAATGCCGGTGGTGATGGCCGTACCGGGGCCGACGGCCAGCGTATAAGGCGATGTATTGTAATAATGCACGCGAATATACATGGGATCGCCCGCGGTGATGAACCGATTGGACCAGTCGGTGGTGACCAGCACAATTTTTCCCGGATGATCCACCGCATTCAGCAGGAGCTTCGGGTAAGGTGCCACCACGGCACTGATGACCGCATCAGATTTTGATTGCGTGAGCGTGATGCCCAGATTGCCCGCAGCCTGCGCCACATCCAGCGCGGGCAATGGCGGCAGCGCTGAAGTCCACAATTTTTCAAGAATTTTGCCGGCCTGCCGGGCGTGATGATTCGCGGCCAGAATACGCGCCACGCCCAGCATCGCGTACGGATCGTTGCCGGCTTTCTTCAGGTGTGTCAACGCCGCAGCGCTATAGCCCTGCCGCAACAGTTGCCATCCACGTAAACGATAATATTCCGGTGAATTGACGGGCAATTTCTTTTCCAAGTCCGCAACACGGTGGGCGATATCGGAAGGGAGTTTGGCGTTATAAAACAGATCCAGCCACAGGTCATCCGCCCGCAGCGACGTGTTTTTGGGATCGGCTTTCATGGCCACGGCCAGTCGCCGGTGGATGCGCGCTAATAATTTCCGCGCAGTTGGTCCGGAAACAAACTGCCCGCCCGTGCGGTGGGTAAGGGCGATCATCAGCACCGGAGTGGTGGGATGCTTTAACGCCAGCAATTCACCCATATACGGCTGATATTCATCATTTTGTCCGGCGATGGCCCAGTAGGCCGCAAGATTGGCCGCCAGCACCGGAGATATGGCCATGCGGCCCTGCTGATATTGTCGAATCGCAGCGTTGGCCCAGGCGGCGGCCTGTTTATAATCATGGGCGTGGGCGAGAATAATCGACACCGCCGAAAGAGCCTCGGGCTGATACGGATCCGCCCGCAATGCGTGCAGCAGTGCGTAAAGTCGCTGCGTGACTGGCGCATCTTCCGCCGCCAGTGTGCGCGCCAGGGCCTGCCATGCCGTCAAGTTGGCCGCATTGAGTTTAACGGCTCGAATGTACATATGCGCGGCCGCCGCTTTGCGCCCCTGGGCTTCCAGCAATGCGCCAATGCGCTCGGCCATGGCGCTTCGCACCTGATGATTAAATGTTTTTTGCGCCAGCACCGTGCGGTATACCTTCAGGCGGCCCGCAACGGTTTGTCGCCGGGCGGCAATGGCATCAAAGAGCTGAACCTGTGCTGTGATATCATCGGGTTTCAGGTTGACCAATGCCTGCAAGGTCTTTGCCCGCAACTCATCATTTCCATTGGCCCGGGCCGCTTCAGCCAGAAGCCGCAGTGCCGTGGCCGACTGTCCGTCCACATTTTGCGCTTCCTCCAGCAGAGTCAATGCCTGTTTCGCCGCAATGTCGGCCGGCAAGTTAAGATTGCGGCTGACCGTGCGCGCGTCATCAATGAGTTGTCCGGCCAGAAGGTGTCGCGCCGACCCGCGACCTTGCGCATGAACCATGCCCAGGGTCGTTGTTGCCGCACAGGCCGCCAGCATGACGGTTATGACTCTTCTCCGCAGTTGATACATCATCATTGCAAGCCCTTTTTACCTTTTCATGTTACTTCATGGTACCCGGACGCATCGCGTGCGCCGAGTCTGGCGCAGAATGCCGTCTATTTCGGCTCTTCAGCGGGTCCAACCCGTGACGAAAGTACCTGCGTTATATCGGTCAGATTCAATCAGGTCAATGCCGTAATCCGTCAATTTGGCGGAATTCCAGCTCCGCCGCGGCTACGCCCGAACCAAATAATACCATTTTGACACGTCCAATAACCGCACCTGAAGGTTGACTTGGAAGTAATCGACCCCACGAAAACCGCCGAAATATCAAGATATAACGTATTGATGAAATATTTTACGCCGGAGCACGATTCATTTCAGGAAACGCCGTTCACCGTCCGTCGCACCAAATCACCTTGGCCCGAACCAAATAGCAAACTGATGCGAATGCATAACGGTAGATCGTGGAAGGGAATTTTACAGCCGCAATTCAACTTCATTCGTAACAATCGACGTCAGTCGTGCCGAACCGGGTTGCAATGAAAATCCAAACGCCGTTTTACATCGGAAATTGAGCACAATCCCATGGGGCAAAAAATTCGAGTTTTCCGCCAACACGCGAACAGACGAATCACCGCGGCTTCGCGACAGCCGCGACCAACTTCGCCGCCGGGTGCTTTGGATGAAATTGCTCTTTTATGAAACCGCCGGGTGCCCGCAGCGCACTAATGCTTTGAAATGCGGTGCCTTGCAGCACGCTTTGGCCTCTACCTGATTGGGGACCGCGGACCCCGAATGTCAGGTGGAGTTCAAAGTCAACGCAGCACGCGGGCATCCGACTTTGGAAACAGCCAACCGGGCGGTCCGGGTGGGCGGTCCAATGGTTCCAAAAGTTAAAGAACAGGAGTTGGAACATGCGACGTTTAAGTATGGAATTTTGTGGTCTGGTGCTGGCGGGCATCATCGCACTGACATGGCCTTGTATCGCAACAGCGCGGGATGGCTCCAGAGCCAATAAAACCGGGACGATTACCGGAAAAGTGGTGGATGCCAATGGTAATCCTGTAAGCGGAGCCATTGTGCGCGTCATGCGGTTGCCGAAAGGAGCCAATATGCCGCCCGGTGGCGGACCGGGCGGGCCTGGTGGTCCGGGGGGACCGCCGGGATTTGCAGGCCCTCCAGGCCCTCCGGGGCCCGGTGGCCCCCACGGCCACGTCAAAGTTAAGCCCGGCCAATCGGTTTGGATCGAACATCTTATGGTCATGGGTGTTACAAAAACGAAGTCCAATGGAACATTTGTCCTGCATAATGCCCCCGTGGGCCGGTACGGTGTTATGGCAATGAAACGCCGCCGCGGTTTTGGCCACATTACCAAGCCAATTGTGGTTAAGGCGGGTGCCACCGCGGATGCCGGCACCATCACATTGCAAAAAGGCCGGCGCGGTCCGCCTGGACCCGGTGGTCCGGGCGGCCCCGGTGGTTTTGGCGGTCCGGGTGGTCCGCCGCCCGGTCAGTAGCGCTGGCGCACGGCGTTGGCCCCCGCTGATTCTTCACCAGCGGGGGCCTTTTTGCGGCAACCAACCCCTTCTGGTTGACGGTCCCTGTTTTATTCCGGCTGCACTCGCAGTTGACTGCATGAAAAATCGTCCTATAGTCACTGATAGTTTGGATGTAGACTATTTTTGAGGATTTCAATCAATGGACGTAATAACAGCACTGAACGAACGACGGGCCGTGAAACACTTTGATCCGGAATATAACATCGCGGCTGAAACGCAAAAGAAAATATTGGACGCCGCATTTCTTGCCCCGAGCGCATTTAATTTGCAGAATTACCGGCTGGTTCAGGTCGATGATCCGACATTACGCCGCAAAATACGTGCTGCTGCCTGGGACCAGGCGCAGGTGACGGATGCGTCGATTCTCTTTGTCGTTTGTGCAGATCTTCATGCATGGCAGAAAAATCCCGCGCGCTATTGGAGCCATGCGCCCAAAGCCGTCCAGGATTTTATGGTCCCGGCAATTAGCCAATATTATAAGGATAAACCAATCGTGCAGCGAGATGAGGCCATGCGTTCCGCAGGCATGTTGGCGATGTCATTGATGCTTGCCGTAAAATCTCTCGGCTACGACTCCTGCCCCATGGACGGCTTTGACTTCGACGCCGTCGGCAAGTTGATTAATCTGCCTCCAGACCATGTGGTCTGCCTGATGGTCGCTGTTGGCAAAAAACTGAAAGATGCCTGGCCGCGCGGCCCGCGGCTAGATCAGAACGAAACGGTTATACACAATCACTTTTGACGACTTGACTGCAAGATCACGGAATTATTGGGGTGCTGCGGCCAAGACCAGCGGCTTGGCCGCGAGATATTTGTCAATAAGGTGCTGCGAAATAAGTTTGCGTTGATTCAGAAGCTCCTGCCCAGCCAATGGATCAGACGGAATTCCCGCAAGCCTCAGGGATACGTTTAGCAGTTTTCCGTTGCGCAGCAACAGCAGTGCGACCTTGCTCCCGGGTTGATAGCGCTGTATTTCCTCCCGAAACGCGGCAGCGGTATTGTAGGCGGGAATTTTATGGCCATTAATCCCGATGATAAGGTCGTTGTCGCGCAAATACAGTCCGCCGGGAAAGCCGGTGACGGTTCGCACCACCGCCACCGCGGGAATCCATTCGGGCCGTCCATGTTTTCGTAATTCCAATGGATCGGCAATAAACTCCACACCGATAAAGGCGCTGCCATGGTGGAGCCAATTAAATTGCCGCAGATACAACTGCATGCATATCCGCAGAAGGCGGTCGCGCTTTTCCGGATTTTTTGCGTGCACCATTGCTGCGGCAAGTTGCGGCAGAATAAAGCCCTTTGCAGACAGCAAACGACGTTCCGCCAGCCTCCGTTTCCGCCACCTGTCCGATGCCAGGTCGGTGACCTTCCGCGCCACCTGGCGTTGCAAGGCAGTGGACGTGTGGTTCCGGGCATCGGTAATCGAGGCCGCTCCGGCACCAGTTGCCGCCAGTAAACTGATGCATATTCCAAGGGCAATTCCGCCCCGGTGCCCTGGCTGGGTAATGGTCAGCCGTAAAATGGATAAGCATCGGTGCATGCCATGACCCTTAGGAAGAACGTTAACGGCTTTTCGTATTCGCATGACCGGCTCGGGCCATTGCAACGATTAGCCGTGAACCAGTTTTAACATCCAATAAGCCAGCGGAGCGGCAAAAACCGCTGAATCCAGCATATCCAGTACGCCGCCGAATCCCGGCACCAAGCCGGAATCCTTAACGCCCGCATCACGTTTCAGCAGGCTTTCCAGTAAATCTCCAAGTTGTCCGGCGGCACCTAAAACCACTCCACCGAGCAGTCCCTCCCACCAAGCAAATTCGGGCGTGAAATGGGAAAGCAACATGCCTATTATCGCCGCTGCCGCCAAACCGCCAAAAAAGCCCTCCCAGGTTTTT
This sequence comes from Planctomycetota bacterium, assembly GCA_021799715.1. The sequence continues at coordinate 11,914 of JAJYZY010000004.1, forward strand.
CCCGGAGAAAGCCACGCAATTAACTTATGTTTGCCCAGCCATCGCCCCACGCCGTAGGCCCCCATATCCGCCCCCTTTACCATCAGCAGAATGGATACCACCATGCCGGCGGAGTGCGTGAGCCGGATGGGCAGGAAAAACCCGGGCATTACACCGAGATACACAATGGCCAATAGCGACCCGCCCGCGGAAGCCATGGCTCCGTCGATTTTCTGATTCCGGCTGTACATCACCACCGCGCCCACCAGCCCCAATGCCAGAACCGTCGGTACAAGGTAGTGCGGCTTTACCGTGTGAAACCACCAGGCCACATGCACCGCAATCGGGCTGGCTCCTTCGGGATGGTTCAACAACATCTGCGACAACTGCTCCAGCCACGGCCAAATCATGCACAGTATGGACGCCGTTACGCACACGCGCATGGAAATCGTCACGCCCTCGGCCTTCAACAGGTGTCGCATCTCCGCCGTTGCCAGCGGAATAATGCCAATTAAACTCAACGCCATAAGCGTGCCCGGTGGGAAGGACATGCACCGCGCCGGCCATCCGGCCGAAAGCGTCTGATCAAAATAAAACATCGTCAAAAGCAAGGCCCCGAACAGCAGGCCATAAATCAGACGTAGTTTGAACATAATCGCTGCATCCGTAAAACGCGATTATAGTAAGGATACCACGCCTTGGCGTAAAATGGCTGCCCGAATAATTTTGCGCCGCCACGACATTGCCGGGTGTCGGGGGCCTGTCCCAGGCCACCACGGGAACTGCGGTTCTATTCTCGATCCATTCAGGATATATTCTTCGGCAGGTATTTTCCCGCGGAGTTGCATCCATGAAACCTGCAGCTTACATCACACCGGCAATTTTAGCCGCAATGGCGGGAACAATTTTGAGTGTATTGGTTTGCCGCACACCTGACCTTATTGCACAAACCGCTGCGCCTTTTGTGCCGGCCATGACGTTGACTTCGCCGGCCTTTCACAACTATTCGGTATTGCCCAGGCGCTTCACTGCGGATGGCCGCGATATCTCCCCACCCCTGGATTGGAGCCACATTCCACGGAAAACCGTTTCGCTGGTGGTCGTGATGATCCCGGCACACCGCGACGCAAACGGTCCGTCGGCGTTTCGAAACTGGATGATTGTGAACATTCCACCAGCGGCTGAAGGTCTGCCGGAAAACCTGCCGCACACCAGACACATTGACGCTATTCCTTCGGCTCAGCAGGGAAAAAACTCCTATGGTCATTTTGGTTATGGCGGCCCATCACCGCTGTCACCGCACACCGGGATACATCATTACCGCATTATTCTTTATGCATTAAGCCGCAAACTTCTGTTCGCGCCGGATTGCCTGCCCTGCCTGCATCACGCCATGGCTGGTTATATTCTCGCCGCAGCAACGTTGCATGTGCGTTTCGGGCGCTGATATGCCCTAAATGACGTGGAATGGTTGGCGCAGCGATAATTCCATCGTTTTGGCTCAGCCGCACGGTGCAAACGCGCGGCCGCCCGAGTTGGTGCAATCATGGATAACCAGATATTCATCGCACGCTTGTTCCCGGCAATTGTGGCGCTGGACGACCTTCCACGGCGCAAGGCGAATGGCCGCATGAATAGGTAATGACCTGCGGGAAGATGATGAAAAATGGCACCGGATTTCTTATTTGGCTTACTCAAAAAGGCCCAATTGCCGCGTGCCGGGCCGACGAAATGCCGCGGAAGACATGGCGGGATAATGCGTTTGCAATCCGGCCCGCCGCGCTGAAAGCTCAAAAAGGTTTTCGATTTGATCCGCAAACAGTCCCTCCCCTCTCATGCGCGTGGCAAAATTGGAATCGTTCAGTTTGCCGCCGCGCATGGAGCGAATCCGGTTCAGTATTTTCTCCGCCCGGTCCGGCTTATGTTCCCGCAGCCAATTTTGAAATAAATCCTTTACCCCGTATGGCAACCGCACCGGCGTATATCCCGCAAACGTCGCTCCGGCTGCGGCGGCGGCTTTGAGAATATCCGGCATCTGCTCATCAGTTAAACCCGGTATCACCGGCGCTACCAGAACGCCGGTTGGAATGCCGGCTTGGGCCAACTCGGTGATGGCTGCCAGCCGCCGCCGTGGCGAACTGGTACGCGGTTCCATGATTGCGATGAGTTCCGATTGCAGCGTGGTAACGGAAATAAACACCGCCACGGCGTGATGGCCGGCCAATTGGCGCAGCAAATCGATATCGCGCGTGATGAGGTGATTCTTTGTGATAATGGAAACCGGATTTCTAAACTCCGCCAGCACTTCCAGACATCCGCGAGTGATGCGCAGAGAGCGTTCCACCGGTTGATAACAATCGGTGACACTGGCCATGGAAATAATTTCCCCTTGCCAGCTTTTATCCATCAGTTTTTTCCGCAACAGGGCCGGCGCGTTGTATTTCACCATGATTTTGCTTTCAAAATCGAGGCCCGCGGAATACCCCAGAGTTTCATGCGTGGGCCGCGCATAGCAGTAAATGCAGCCGTGCTCGCAGCCGCGATAAGCGTTGAGACTGAACCGAAATCCAATGTCCGGGCTGTCATTTTCGGAAATGATTGTTTTGCTATTATCCGGGATCAGCTCCGTGCCGGTTGCCGCGGAAAATGGTTCATCGGCGTCCGGGTCCGGCTCATAGTGCGCGGCTTCAAAGCGGTTGGCTGGATTGCCGCCGGCACCGCGTCCGTGAATGGGCAAAGGAACGTCCCGCATGGCCATATTATACCAATAAAAAGACCTCCACCATGATGCCGTGAGAGCGGGAGAGTTTCGAACCCTTGTTACAAGGGCGGACCAGCACAACGCATCGGCTCAAGACTTCCACAACTGTCCCGATAAATCGGGACCAGGCTTGTCCATCGTTCCGACACCCGGGGTCCTGTACAATGCTCATCGGTCCGAAGCGTTAGGCCGCTCTAGCACGAACAAGGCAGAGGTCACTTATCCTTTTACACCTATTGCGATGGAAAGGCAAATCCCTGGCCATAAAAACACGCACTCCATGACCGGCCCATAACCGTAAAAATTAAAACGTTGTTGGATGGTAAATATAAATGAAACACGTTCACCGCGGCGACGCGATGACATGGCGATTGCGATCATCGCGGCCGGACATCGGGCCGGGCGGGAATTCATTTGAAAAAAACAGAATTCAGAATCCATGAGGCCAATAGCGTGTGGGTGCATCAGCTTGATGCGGAAGCGTCAAGTTGGATGCGGAATGGCGTGTGATTGCAGCCGCAACCCGGTTCGGCACGATCGACTCCGATAAAAGTGGATTTCGGCTGCCGCATGCCTTTCCACAAACAATCGTCATGGTATTGGGGAGGGATTTGAGAATAGAGAAATTGAAATCTGCAAGAAAGAATATCGGCACGATAAAAAATAACGGAGATTCACCTTTGCGTTCCTGCGCCTTGGTGGTTCGGGCGTTGGGAGTTCTCTAAGGAAGTGCACGGAAATCGCGTTTAAACGTATTGACGGAGGCATTAGAGCGGTTCTCATAAATAATGTCGCATGTTTTAAGGTAATACGCACTGCCGTACACAAGAATTTACGCCTCGCATGCGACAAGACTTTCGAGAAACGCTCTAAGGTGCAAGCGGGGGCAACGCGCGGGCACAAATGGAAAGTTTCCGCTAAAATCTCTGTCTATGTCAGAAATTCATATACAACTTCCACCGTCGGCCAATATCGCCTATCCCGTACTTATTGGTTCGCACCTGCTGCCGGAGCTGGGGCCGCGGGTTAAAGAACGAGCGCCATCTCCGTCATGTGCTGTGATTTCCGATGAGAATGTGGCCGGGCATTACCTGCCGGCGGCCAAGGCATCACTGGAGGCGGCCGGCTACCGCGTTTGCAGTTTTGTGTTTCCCGCCGGGGAAGCGAATAAAACTCTGCGCACCGTTACCGCGGCGTATGATGCGATTCTATCCGCGCGCCTGGAGCGCACCAGTCCGGTGATTGCATTGGGCGGCGGCGTAACCGGTGATCTGGCCGGCTTTGTAAGTTCCACGCTGCTGCGCGGCGTGCCGTTTATTCAGGTGCCCACCACGCTGCTGGCGGCCGTGGATGCCAGCGTTGGGGGCAAGGTGGGCGTGGATCATGCCATGGGAAAAAATCTCATCGGCGCGTTCCATCAGCCGGCAGCTGTGTTTACCGATGTAACAACATTCAAAACGCTGCCGCCGCTGGAAATTCAATGCGGCCTGGCGGAATGTGTGAAACATGCCATTATTAAAGATGCCAAGCTTTTTGAATATATTCAGCACAATGTAGAAGACATTCTGTCATGCCATACGGATTCGCTTTCAGAACTCGTGGCCTGGAATGTACAAATTAAAGCGATGGTGGTCATGGCGGATCCATTTGAGCGCGGTGAAAGGGCATTGCTTAACCTGGGCCACACTTTCGGCCACGCATTGGAGACGCTGGCGGGATACTCCAATTTGGCCCACGGGCAAGCGGTATCGCTGGGAATAGTGGCGGCCTGCCACCTGGCGGCGCAACGGGGCGAATTTCCGCGCGCCGCGGCGCTGGCGGTGGAATCGCTGTTGACGCGCATCGGCCTGCCGGTGCGCATTTACATTTCCGATCCGGCCGCGGTTTTTAAGGCCATGGGCAGTGATAAGAAAATTATCGCCGGACGGCTGCGGCTCATCCTGCCATCCGAGTACCTTGGCAAGGCCCGCATCGCGGATGATATTCCTGAAGATCAGATCATGCAGGCCATTGGATACATCCAGCAGGGAGCCTCGCCCTCATGAATGGTTCTGATTCCGTATCCGCCAATTCCGAGCCATCATCACAGCGCCTGGCCGCGTGGATTACGCTTTCACGTTGTAATGGAATCGGCCCGGTACTGCTGCGCCGGCTTCTGGAAGCTCTGCACACGCCGGAAAATATTCTCTCCGCTCCCATCGCCCAGTTGGCCGAGGTTGAAGGCATCGGCCAAAGCCGCGCGCAGGCGATAGCGCGCGGCCGGGAAGATATTGATGTTGCGGAAATTCATGCCGATTGCCAACAGAGACACATTCGCATTATCTGCCCGGACCACGGCGAGTGGCCGCCGGGTTTGACCCGCATTCCCGATCCGCCGACGGTTCTGTATATTCGCGGCAAGATTCTCCGTGAAGATATGCTGGCCGTGGGCATTGTCGGCGCACGGCGGTGCACGCTGTATGGCCGGGAGCAGGCGGATAAATTCGCCGCCGCTCTGGCCAATGCGGGCGTTACGGTGGTCAGCGGCGGAGCGCGCGGCATTGACACGGCAGCGCACAGCGGGGCGTTACGCGCCGGCGGGCGCACCATTGTGGTGCAAGGTTGCGGATTGGGGCACTGTTATCCGCAGGAAAATGCTGATTTATATGATCGCATTGTGCATGAGGATCGCGGCGCGGTGATCAGTGAATTATACCCGGACCAACCGCCGCTGCCGGAACATTTCCCACCGCGCAACCGCATTATCACCGGCATGTCGCTGGGCATACTGGTGGTGGAAGCCAACCTGCGCAGCGGTTCACTGATTACGGCCCGCCTGGCCGCAGATGATTATGCGCGGGAAGTTTTTGCCCTGCCGGGGCGCGTGGATTCAGTCGCCAGCAGCGGCACACATCATCTTATAAAAACCGGGGCGGCCGCGCTGGTGGAATCGGTGGATGATATTCTCCGCGGCCTGGGACAAACGGATTTAATACAGGCCCCAGCGGATTATGGCGATGTTCTCCCGTCTTTACCCCGACGCAGCGGGCGTAAAAGCGCAGAAACGATTGCGGATGGGAATTTATATTCACAATCGAGCAATTCACATGGCGCAGTTCCACCAGCTGAATTAACCGCCCCGCAGAAACGGATTGTGGCCTGTTTTTCCGGTGAATCACTGGATGTTGATGAATTGTGCGCCACCGCGCAGCTTCCGCCGGCGGTGATATTGGCCGAACTGACATTTTTGGAAATCTCCGGCATTCTTCGCCGCCAGCCGGACCGCCGATACATTCTCAACCCGGATAAACGATTGGAAGATCGTTAAACGACCGATTGCAACGCCTCGGCACGTGCTTGCGGCGGCATTGCGCGATTCGGCGTTGGGCCACGGGGGAACGCTCGCAAATCGGAGCATCATTGCAAAATGCGGTGGGGTCGTCATCAGCCGAACATCATGGGAAGAAAACAGTGTGGGCTATTTTTCGTAGCGGGGCATATCGGCTATGCTGACAAAAAGAAAGCGGGTGCTGACATGGGTTGTTTTCTGATTATTTTCGGATTTTTCTGGCCGCGGGTTGTGCTGGTGCTGCTGTGGCTGTTCTCGGCATATCCGCAGCGGGCATTTCACGGAGTGATATTCCCTTTGATGGGATTTATTTTCCTGCCCACAACAACCTTGGGCTACGAACTGGCCATGAACTGGAGCGCCAACGGCATAACGGGTTTATGGTGGATACTGCCCATCATCGGATTGCTGCATGATCTGGGCCACCTTGGCTATTCCAGCGGATGGAAGAGTCGTCAGGCTGCGGCATAATGGTACAAGATATGCTAAACTTGAAATGATGTTGATTGATACGCACTGTCATCTTACGTACGAGGGGCTGGAAGAGCGGCAGGCGGATGTAGTGCAGCGCGCGGCATCGGCTGGTGTGCATCGGATGATCTCCATCGGCACTCACCCGGCGGATCATCCGCGGGTGCTGGAAACGGCGGCCGCTTTTGGCCAGGTATTTGCGGCACTGGGCATACATCCGCATCACGCCGGCGAGGTAGCGGAAACATTCACCGAAGAATTGCAATGGGCGATTGGCAGTTCCGCCAAAGTGCTGGCGGTGGGCGAATGCGGGCTGGATTATCATGGCAACTCGGCGGCTCCCGAAACGCAGAAAACCGCGTTTTTGCGCCAGATTGAATTAGCCGAGCAATTGCGGTTGCCGATGATTCTGCATGTGCGGGAGGCGCACGACGACGCCCTGGCGATTATGAAACAGCACCCCGCGGTGCGCTTTGTGGTGCACTGTTTTACCGGCACCCCCGAAGAATGCGGGCGTTGGGTGGAATTGGGTGCCTATATCGGATTTACCGGCGTGATAACGTATAAAAACGCGCCGGATGTGCGGGCGGCGTGTAAACTTGTCGCGGAAGATCGACTGCTGATTGAAACCGATTCACCTTATTTAACTCCGCAGGCGGTGCGAAAAATAAAACCCAATGAACCGGCATTTGTGGCCCATGTCGCGCAGGCTTTGGCAGCCGAACGCGGCTGGACGCAGCGACAAACCGCAGATATCACTTCCGCCAATGCGGCACGGTTGTTTGGCGGCGCATTATTAGCATAGAACCATCCGGGACATCCACAGGCAGCTTCACGCAGTTCGAAGCATCCCGGATTTTTTTTGTCAATTGACCATGGCCAACCGTCCGAACCGCAGTCCAATTACGCTGCGGGCTTCCCCAGCAGGGCACGAACTTCCGCCAATGCCGCGATAATTCCGTCCATGCGCGGGTTGATGTCCAGGGACTGGCGATAACAGCTCTGCGCTTCAGACAAATTTCCGAGTTGCGCATGACAATGTCCCATGCCGGCCATGGCCCCAAAATGATGCGGCATCAGTTCCAGCACCCGTCGGCAATCGGCAATGGAATCGGCATAGCGCTCCGCGAGATAACCGGCAATGGCACGTTGATTATACGCCTCGGCAAATTCCGGATCGGCCTGAATGGCGAGATTGAATTTTTCCGTTGCAGTGTCCAGATTGCCATGTTTGAGATGGCTCATGCCGCACTTGAGGTAACAGCACGCACGGTTGTTGCCGGCGCGAAACCAGATGGCCCAAAGCGCTTCTTCCGCCAATGCATGAACCTGTATGTCGGTGTCATGCAGCGCTGCGGCCAGCGGATCTATTGCCTTCTTGTCACCCAGCATCGCCAATGCCATGGCCGCAGCGCGTCGAATGTCAACCGTTGAATGCTTCAAAAACGCGCACAACTTGCCGCCGCACCAGGATCGTCCAATGCATTCCGCCGCCCCGGCGAGATTACCCGCACGGACAAACGGTTCGAATGTATTGAGAAATTCCCGCGCATCGTCACGGATGGGTTGCTGTTCGCCTGGCATCATGGCCATAGTTCATCCCGCATTGGCAGCGATCCTCATTTAACCAATCATCGCCCGCCGCAAACCGCGTGAAATCACAATTGCATGTGCTTGTTTCGCGCTATTGCCTGCGAATTATTCTAGGCGGCAAGTGGCGTTAGAGACAAATTCCGACACGGCGCGGGCGTTAGTAAGCCCGGGCAATGATTGGCGGCGGGAGTAAGAATGCGGCAAATGTGATCGTTGCGGTTAAAAGCCGTTTTGACCACCAAACGGCATGGCCCCTCCACCGGTACCCGTTTCGGAATGTGATTGTTCGATAGGGTGCGGATCGGGAAAATACTGCGACTTGCTCTGAACGTCCTGATCACGTCCGGTAAAAAGCTCCTCCTGACAACCAGCAATCAGGGGCATGGCACATAAGATGGCCAGAGCCAGTCCACTGCGAACCGTTATTTTCCAGGAAATATGATGTTGTCGATTCATGGTTATGAATCTCCTGAACCAGTTGTACTGCATCAATTGTAGAGATTTCAGTTACTTATGGAAGTGATTTCCAACACCTCACACCACAAGGTTACGACATGGGGAGACCGCTGATGTCCAAACCGCCGCCGCTACATGTGCGCAAAACGGTGTGAACTGCGGCGGCTGTCGTTGATCATGACATCACACTCGAACACCGCTTGCCCGATCGGGCGTCATCGCGCCAAGATCAGGGCGATGGCACCGAGTACCACACAATAAATCGCAAAGGGAGTCAGGCGGCGGGTTTCAAAATATTTCATGAGGAACCGTGTGCTCAAATAGGCTGTGATGCCGGCGGCGATGGCGGCGGGAATGGTAAGATGCAGTATCGCCCGCGCTTCGGGCTTTAACAACGCGGGCACTTTTAATAATCCGGCCGCGGCTATGACAGGTGTGGCAAGCATAAATGCAAAGCGGCACGCTTCTTCATAAGTCAACCCCGCCAGCACACCGCCCACAATCGCCACGCCGCTGCGGGAAATGCCCGGAAATAGCGCCAGGGTCTGTGCCGCACCCACGGCGGTTCCCTGCGGAAACGTCAAATCTTCCGCGTGTTTGCGCTGTTGGTCGGCGCCCCGCTTTTCAGCGACTTTTTTCATGTAATCTCCAAGAAACATAATGCCGCCGTTAAGAATTAAAAACACGCACACCATCCAATAATATTTGGGGTCATCAAAAAAGAGTTTGAACTTTTTTTCAAACGCCAGTCCGATAAGTCCCACGATAATGGTGCCGGCAACCAGTAGCCAGGCGAATTTACTGTCCTGATCGTAGACCAGCTTGCCGCGCTTAACACTGCCCAGATAAGCCAGCACAACTTTCCGCCATTGCTTCCAGAAATAAATCACCAGGGCCGCGGCGGTGGCCAGATGCAGAGCCACGACAAAACTAAGGAAATTCCTGTTATTGGCATTAAAGTGCCAATGCAGCAGATGTTTGAAGATAATAAGCTGCCCGAGGGAACTTACCGGAAAGAGTTCCGAAACACCCTGCAATATTCCCAAAAATATTGCCTGAAGCAGCGTTAAATGAGTGGTTGTTGCAATATGAACCATAAAACACCCCGTAAACAATCCCGTAAATTCCTGCACCATCCCGGTACCATGCAACATGCGCACAGGCCCTGCGTTTGGTTTTGTACCAGAGGCTCCTAGAATATGCCAATGAATTGTTGTGCCTTGCGGAAATATATCATGCCTGAATCAAGCCATCGACGGATAAAAAAACTCATTTTCAAAGTTCGCCGACGGATCGCGGCGCTATCCGCCGGTGCGCTTGCGGTAATAGGCGTCGCGGCTTGTACGATTCCCACGGCGGATGCCTCGCCGGCGCAGACACAGCCGGCCGCGGAGGCTCTATTACGCGGAGCCATTGCGGCACAGCATAATGGCCAATGGGTTCGGGCACTGGCTGATGTGCGAAAGGCTATCCATGCCGGAAATACCCAACCCGCCGCCATTAATCTGCTCATCGCCGCCGCCCGGCAGCAACATCAACTTGGGGCGGCCTATCTGCTGGTTGCAGATTTGGCGGCGCGGCATCGGATAACAGCGTTGCAAAGCCGGGACATCATGGCGGCGTTAATTCGGAACGGACCGGCGCAAAGCCTGCCCGAACAACTAGTATACGCCCGTAATCACAGTGGTTATGGCACACAGCGGCAATGGGCGTGGAGGGATTATCTTCTTGGCGCAGCGGCGGCGGAATGTGGAGAGCATCAACAGGCGATCAACTGGCTGCAGGCGTCACTGCTGGCCAACGCGGCTTTCTGGCCCGGCACAGAACTACTGGCGGATCAATTGGCCGCCGATTATCACTTTTCCGCCGCGGACAAACTGCTTACCACCGCGATTCAGGGGCGATGGCATGCGCGGCAGGCATACCGTGATCTTATCGGAATTTATTGCGCGCAGGATCGGCTGCGCAAAGCTCTGATTGTAGCGCAGGAAGCGGCGGGAAAATACGCGACTGATCCCGAATTTCAGGTGCTCGTGGCACGCGTGTATGGCCTGCGTCAGCAGGAAAATCTCGAAGAACTGGTTTTAAACCGCGTCGTGCGACGTTTTCCACGCTTTAAGCCCGCTTACCTGGATTTGCTGGATATAGCGCAAAATAACGGCGATGGTCTGTTGCAGGAACGCATCAGTCGGCAATATATCCGCTATTTTCCGCGTGATGTATTTTCCATTGTGCTGAAATCACGCATCGCGGCACAGCAGGGCAATGCGGTACTTTCCGCGCATATTCTTACGCAGGCCATGAAACACCATCCCGCAAATGTGCAACTGTGGCTGGCCCGCATTGAATTGGCTCTGGCTCTTAAACAGACCAAAGCGGCGCGAATGCTGGCCCGTCAGGCACTGGTGATCAATCCGGACAGTCTGCTGTTAAACCAGACGCTTGGCGGGTTGCTGGCGTCAAGACCGCGGGCGGCAATAGCTGCGGCGAAGACATTCGCGATGCGGCATCGACAATCGTCTTCCGCCCAGCAGGCGTATGTCCAATCCCTGCTGGAATATAAACGCTATGCGCAATGCCGGGCGTTCCTGCATCCATTGATCCAGCGCTACCCCGCGGAGCGCTGGATTCAGCAATCCTGGGCGGATTATCTTGATGCCACCCATGCCTATCAGGCGGAGCGGAATTTTCTGGTCAAACTCACCTCCTGTGCTGCGCCGCGCGTCTCCGATCTGCTGGAGTTGGCGACACTGGATTATCAACTTCATGATTTGAAAGCCGAGGAGGCCGCGTATAAAGCCGTGCTGCGGTTGGAGCCGGCGAATTCCATGGCCGCCAATGATCTGGGTTATACGCTGACGGTGGAGAATAAAGAACTACCCTATGCGGAGAAGATTATTGAAATAGCTGTACGAAATCATCCCGGTGATGCGGCGTCGCGGGATAGCCTTGGTTGGGTGTTCTATAAACAGGGGCATTATCAACGCGCCCTGCAACAACTGAAACAGGCCGTGGAACTGCCCGGCGGGCAATCGCCGGAGGGCCTGGAGCATCTTGGGGCGGTTATCGACAAGCTTGGTCATCGCGGGCGGGCGATTGGAATATGGAAATTGGCCCTCAAACAATTTGATCATGCCGCCAAACTTTCACCACATCAGCAAAAGGTGAAGCGACGCATCCGGCAGCGCATTAAAAATGCCAAACTGTTCCGGGACATGCAACATGCCGGCGGCAAAATGATGTAGGGCGTTATTTGGCCCGTGCAATTCGCGGGCAAACCGCGCATCATCAAGCATATTGCCCGCGCGGCTTTACGGTTTGCCCATCGAGAGCCGAATGCAGTCGTAGGCCATAAAGCTGGTCCAATTGGCCCGGACCTTGCGGGCAATTTTCCCGGATCCCGGCAACGCGGAGGCAAAGGATAAAGACACGGTATTGTTCCCGGCCTTTAGCAGTTTGCGGGGGAAATGGAAATTTTCCATAATCAATTCCCCATACGGTGCCGTCCGCACATATTGTAAACCTATATTGGTATGTATATGTCCTATTTTATGGCCGTTGGCAAAGACGTTCAGACTTGCATATCGTCCGCCGCAGACCAAGGTCAGCACGGGTGAGCCGGCGGGAACTTTCTTAAGTTTAAAGTCAATATTCCAGGTGGTGGGCGTGTGGCGGCCCGGCACAAGGGCCGGTTGCAGATAATTCCAGTCCCGCGCCGGCGTGCTTTTGCCAATGATATAATTCACGCCATGCGGAAAATCTTTGCCGTACCGCAAATAGTTCTCCCAGATATGAAAATTGCCGCCGTTGCGGAATTCTGTGACCGTGCGGTTGGCGGTGCCGATTTGCCAGAGGGTTTTACCGAAGGACAAGGGGGTCAGCGTAATGGCGGGTTCGGTGTCTGTGCGGCCATTTTTTACCACAATGCCGTTGCGGCGGGCCTCGCCGAGTATGCCGCTTTTCCATACAAACAGATCATAACGGCCCGGTTCGATATTTTTGATGGTGTACGAACCGTCGGCTTTCGCGCGTGTCCAGTACATGTAGGAATTGATATTGCGCAACCAGTCGCCATAGAGATTCTTCGGCACTTTCTTCGGCGGCAGGCTCAGGATCACCCAGGCGTTGCGCGGGGATCGGCCATTGGCGAGTTTCACCGTTCCGGTAACACTGCCGCGCTGGTGGTAGGCCTTGTTGTGCACCCACGCAAACGGCCATTGCTTTTGCTTTTGCAGGGCCTTGCGTTTGGCGGCAATCCACATCGCATCGGTATTGGCGCCGGTATTGAGATAAAAATACATCGGGCCGTAGAGTTTTTGCCAATGCGCTGAAATATACGTGCAACTCGGTACGTAATATTTCTTATCCATTCCAATAATGAAAAGGGGGCCTACGAAGGAGGTCATTTGTAATAATGGCTCGGTTCCGTCCAAAAAGCTGCGGCTCGGAAAAATCAGCCAAAGTCCATACTTGGGCCCGGCCAATCCCAGCACATGGCTCATCTGTTCGTAATTCATCCATTCATGCTTGGCATCCACCTCGCCGTTGGGCAGCCGCCAAGTGGCCTGATAAATATCCGGGTATTGCAGGTAATTCTGCCGCGGAAACCCCAGACTGATCGGCCCACGCAAATTATCCGCCAGCATTTTGGTCTTAAATAAACTGCGCGTGGCCGCCACAAGAAAATTGAATTCCAACGCGATGCTCTGCGCATTGCCCGGATAAATGCTGTTCGGCATGGCCTTGCCGGTCATGTTCTTCAACAGGAAATAGACATAAAAGCCATGATTCCCGCGCCGCAGCACATAATGCTCCTCCCACGTCAGCGGCGCGGTGCGCGTGGCTGGGAAGGTGTAGACATATTCCGCCTCTCCCCGGCTGTCATGCGTGATGGCCTGCTGGAAGTTCTTATTGATCGGGCTGCCGCCAAGCTTCTGGAGCCATTGACGTTCAAACATGTTCGTGGCTTTGCTTTTGCGGAACGCCAGAATGTGATGCACCCAGCGCGAATGCACCATATTGGGGCCATTGTCCAATTGCACGCTTACCGGGCCGGGATCAATGCTGGTTTTGTTAAATACCATGCGGACAATGCCGTTACTGAATATCGTCTCATCGCCCCGATGGGTAATGGTTACCGCAGCGGCCTGACGGCGGGAGGCGGGATGTGCCGCCAGGGAATATCTGCCGGGATACAGGCGATGCAGGTCATAGCGGGCCTGCCAACCCACATACGCCGCCGGATCATGCAGGGCTTTCCGCAACGCCGGCACCGCCGCCGCCAGAGCCTTTAATGTTACATGCCCCAACGCCTCCGCCGCCCGTGCCCGCACCACCGGGTCCTGGGAAGCCGACAACGCATGGGTTAATACCGTTACGCCCGCCGCCCCGGCCTTTTCCAGCCTTAACATCGCCAGATCGGTTAAATGCCGATAGACCGCATTGGAATGCGGATGCAAGGCCAATACCCAGTCACCGGGCTTTAAATAACGCTCATGCGTCCACCACACGGCCCGTAAGGCCCAGAGCCGCAATGTCAGGGGATTGCCGGGCTGCCGGAGTATCCGGAGTTCAGCCGGAATCGCCGGTTTAGCGGCCGGGCCGATTTCCGCCAGTGCCCGAATGGCCGCATATCGCACTGTGGGCTGGTCTAACAATGTCATGAGATATTCCGCGGATTGCCTTTGGCTTATTCCCAGATGGGCCAGGCCATAGCGCGCCGCGCGCCGGACATAAAAATCATTATCCAGCAACGCCTGTTTGAGTTCCGGTATCACCCATTGGCCCAACTTCCGCGGCCCCATGTCCACGAGCAGTTCCACCACCGCCAAACGCATGCGGGGCGTGCCGATGTGCATGGCATCCAGCAGATCACCCCGGGCGGATTTGCCCACCGATGCCACCACCGCATCCACAGCCCGACGGGCCGTGCCGCGAATCAGCGGCACGGAATCTTCCGTGGCCTCCAGCAACGCCGGCAGGACCCGCAAGCCGCCGATGGCTTTGAGCCGCTCCACCGCCTGATAACGGCGGGACCATGAATCATCATCTCCCACTTCCGATTCCAGTTCCTCGGCCGTGGTGCTGACCAAACGCCGCATCGGCACCAGGCGAATATCACCCAGATACACCTTGGCCAGGCCGTAGCCGCTCATCAACGGCCCCAGATTGATATTCAATGTGCGCATGACCGGCAGAAAGCGCGTGGCGCCGGAACCCGAGCCGGCAATGGCATTCTGCGGATGCCGGGCAAAGTTCCAGACAATATCATTCCAACCGGGTGACACATCCGCAAACGACCAGTATGGATTGCCCCCGTTTACCGCCAGGCGAACATCATACCGCCCGAAAAAATGCGCCGCCGCCGCTTTCGGAACATACACCCAAAGTGATATGGCGCGGTAATGCTTGAGATTTACCGGTTTGGACAACGGAATAACGATTCCCGGACGAACGCCGCCCTGGGGATTTTTATTCTTCGCTTCATCGGCGATAATTTCCATGCTGCCGGCACCGGAATGAATATATTTTGGATTGGTATTAAGCTTCATGCTTACACCGGAGCCGAATATCCTGATGCCGCGCATTGATTGCCGCGAATTAAATCCCACGAGCACTTTTCGCGTCGTCAGCTCGGTGGCCGCCTGAACGTTTATGGCATGAGCGCCAATCGCCAGAAGGGGAAAGGCGGCCACAGATAATTTGATCCATCGCATGGAAGACTCCTTGGATAATCGTCTCACGAGTTCCGCAGTACGGAAATATGTTGTCCCTTATCGAATGGCTATGATCACCCGACACCCGGCATGAGCATTTGGTTGACTATGGACATTGGCCAGCACCTTATTAAATAGGCATCTGATTTTTCCCTATACGCATCAACCCCTATGGCAGGTTCAACTAAAATTTCAAGAATATTTTACCGCCATTGAATTTCATCACACGTCATCAAATGATCCGCCAATACCAACCGAATGTTTTGAATATAGGGCGATTGGCTAATAATTGCAATAAAATTACGGTCTTGCAAATTAAATGGTAATTATGTTGTCAGTGCTCTGAATTGCCGCTGCGGAACCTTGGCGTGCGTATAAGGTGCTGTACATCATTAACTTCGGGTCTTCCTTGGCCGCCGCAACCAACCGGACACCGGCTTCCACTGCGTAATTGCACAACACCGTGGAGTTACGTTGCACCAGCACTTTTCGACGCACTTCTTGCTCTTGCGGTTGGATGGGGATAGTGTGGCGTGTATGCCGTATGGTCGATTGGGCAATTTGAATTTCACATTCTGGCCGGTGCTGTATGCCCCGGTTTCATTAGTCCTGGCAATGATGATGTTCGGTGGGCATCTGCGAGCCGATCCGGCCGCCATAACTCTGGCTGACGGTGTTGCGCCGCATATCAATTCATGGGCCACGCTCCGCCTGACGTTGCCCCGGCTTGGTGGAGGCGATATCACCGTTGACATCCGCGATTTGCGCGGCGGCCCGACAATACGTCGAACCCTTAAAGTATTTCGCCGCCACATTCTTATGCCGCTGCCGTATGTTATTGGTGACGGTGGAAACTGGCCGGTGGAGGTCACGATGCAACACGCGCGAAAAGTATTGCGCGTGCTGAACGTTGATATCAATCCGCCGCGAACCGGAGCAATTCAAAACGAGGTTGTCGCCGTTTGCCGCAATACGCGATCCCGGGTCGGCTCATTTTCCGCAGAGTTGGAAAAAGTTTTAACGCCCATATTGTTTTCGCGGCGCGGATTGGCGGCAAGTCCGGTCATGAATTTTGCATCGTGCCGCTGGATGCTTCTGGACCGCGCAACGGCACAATTGCTTCCACGTCGACGGGTGATGGCCTTATTAACCCTGGGCGTGCGGCTGGCCTGCATCAGCGCCAAACCGCCGGGAATTCCGCCGGTTTCAGCATGGCACAGAATTGAAGGAAAATTCCCCGATGGGGACTCGTTATGGACAACGCCGCCGTTACATGGACTTTTACGCGGCCCGCCGGTGGTTGTCCCGCATCTTGCCCGGCTGCATATTCCGCCGTTGCAAACCCCCGATTCCTGGGGCCTTGCGGCATGGGGCATCGGGCCGGTAACGATTATCATGCTGATTTTGCTGCATGGGGCGATCAAGCGGCGGCGCGGTTTTATTTTGGCTGGTGCGATCGGTGCGGCGGTGCTTTCAGCGGCGGCAGTATTCTGGCTTACAGCCACCACCCCGGTACAGACCACCGAGTTTCAATGGCAAACATATTTTGTGCCCACAGGATTCCATTTGCGCTCGACTGTTACGTTGGTTCGATCCGCACAAGTACGGGCAGGGTGCGCTACCACGGGGCATGACATCACGCTTCCACTGGCATGGTCAAACCGCTCGTGGTTCGCGTTTCATGGGATTTTGGACCTGCGGAAGAATGCGGCAACATTGAGTTATCCAATTTCCCGCCGCGTGCACATACTGGCGTATCAAATGCGAATGATGCCCGGCCCATCCCGGAACGAGAACGGTTCGGGAGAAGACACTTTGCCCGGGGCCGCGCGAAAGACAGGGTTTTCATTAAATTCAACCGTCCGGTTTGCGGACGGGCGGATATTCATGCCGCCGGCTTCAGATCATGGCAGGGATTTTTATAATTGGCTGAATCAGAAAAACCCGATGGTTCAATCCACGCTGCGCCTGTGGCTTTTAATGCAATACCGCCCGCATCGGAGCTATGATCTGACGACTGATCACGATCATGTGGGCATTGTCGTGCTGCCGAATATGCTTCGCTGATGCGTGTCACAAGCCGGGCAGGCGTACATCCTGCTGTTCGAGGCAGCGCTGCACCTCGCCGATGTGCTCGCCGCAGAGTTGCTTAAGAGCCTCAAGATACTTCCGCCGGGTGTTGTTAACGACATCTGCGGGCAGACAGGGGCCGGGCGGCCGCTTGTTCCAGGATAATGTTTCCAGATAATTTCGCACATATTGCTTATCAAAACTGATCTGCTCAAGTCCGGGTTTGTAATCCACCAGCGGCCAGAAGCGGGAACTGTCCGGAGTGATGACTTCATCAATGAGAATGGGGCGTCCGGTTTTGGGATCAATGCCGAATTCAAATTTGGTATCCGCCACTATCAGGCCATGCAGTCGCGCGGCATCGGCGGCAATGTTGTACAGCTTGATGGATGTATCGCGTAGTTCCGTCATCACGTCGCGTCCAACTTTGTCACACGCCTGATCAAAGGTAATGCTCTGATCATGGCCGGTTTCAGCCTTGGTGGTAGGGGTGAAAATGGGAGTCGGCAACTGTTGTGAAAGCATTAAGCCGTGGGGCAATTTAACACCGCTGATGGCACCGGTTTTGTGATATTCCTTCCAGCCGCCGCCGGCCAGATATCCGCGCACCACGCATTCAATGGGAATAACCGCAGTTTTTCGCACCAGTACGGATCGGCCGGCCAACTGAGCGCGAAAGGGCCGCAAAGCGGCGGGAAATTCCGCCGGGCGCGCGGCCAGAAGATGATGCTGAATATACGGCGCAAAAAGCTTAAACCAGTAGTTGCTTAATGCGGTGAGAATGATTCCCTTTTCCGGAATCGGCGTGGGCAAAATGACATCAAAGGCGCTGATGCGATCCGTGGCGACAATCAGCAATTGTGTGCCGAGATCATACACATCGCGCACTTTGCCGCGCCGCAGGGGAAAACCTGGAATTTGTGTTTCGATGACGGTAGCCAAAATTCTCTTCTGCCTTTCTAAAACCCTGAATGGCCGCTAGTTTAGAGATTCGCGGCCGGTACGCAATGGCGCGGGCGATTTTTTGGAAGCTCAAACACATCGGTGTCTTGTTGATTCAACGGCGGCTGACCAGGATCAGCGCCGGATGCGCATCGGGTATTGCCTCGCCGTCAAAACGGTGATCTTGAATTTACAATTATAAATCTTCCCTCAAACCCAGGTCATTTTGTGGCAGGCTCCGGCCATTGGGGTATACTCTGGCGTTGCAAAACCACCGGCAACCGCTGATGCGGTGAAATGTCGGGCGAAAGCATGATGGTCCCGATCAACTATCGGGAGCGGAAAAGGGATTCATGAGCAAAATACTGCTGGCAGTTTCCGAACAATGGACTCCCGACAAGCGCCTGGACTCGCTGGGCCAGTGGGCGAATCGTCTTGATGCGCCGATTGTTGCCGTGCATGTGGTCGTCGGGCTTGCAGAAACCGCGCATGAACAAAGTCCGGGAGAGCGGGCGCTGAAAGATGTTGTGGCTCAATTAAAAAAGACCAATCCGCGGGTGGAATCGCTGCTATTGTTCGCCAATGATCTGGTTGATGGCCTGTTTCAGGCCGCCACGGAACACGAGGCCACCATGATCGTTCTTGGGCTTTCCCGACAAGGCGTTTTGGAGCGGCTTATTGAAGGCAATATCCAGCGGGCGATTCTCAACAACAGCCGGTTACCCATATTGGCCCTTCCACCTGATTGGAACGGCATAATCTAATATTAGAACACCAGAATATAATTGTTTGAAGGTATTAAAAGTTTATGAATGCGCAAGTCGCCCCAGTGATTTCCAACCTTGATTCACGAGCAGGCCGGAACTGGGCTTTGCTGGAACCGGCAGGAGGATTTGTCTCCCGCCATAACGGCCCGTCCGATGATGAAGTTCAGATAATGCTTAAAACGCTGAATGTTTCGTCCCTGGCTGATCTGGTGGACAAGACGGTTCCCGCCGCCATTCGCATCAGCCGCAAACTGGCATTGCCCGCCCCGCTTTCCGAACATGCGTTACTGGAAAAACTGGCGGTTATGGGCGCGAAAAACAAAAAATTCCGGTCGCTGATCGGCATGGGTTATTACGGCTGCATTACTGCGCCGGTGATCCAGCGCAATATTCTGGAAAATCCGGGCTGGTATACGCAATATACGCCCTATCAGGCGGAAATTGCCCAGGGCCGGCTGGAAGCATTGGTGAATTTTCAAACGATGGTGGCCGATCTGACCGGTCTGCCGATTTCCAACGCATCGCTGCTGGATGAAGCCACTGCCGCCGCGGAAGCGATGGCCATGTGCCATTCCATCGCGGAGCCGGGGCGCGATATATTTTTCATTGCGGAAAACTGCCATCCGCAAACCATTGAAGTGGTGCATACGCGGGCCATGGGGCTGGGTATTACACCGGTGATTGGTGCGCCTGGACAAATTGACTTCAAATCGAAAAACATCTTTGGCATTCTCCTGCAATATCCGGCGACGGACGGCCAGGTTCTGCCCATGGATGAATTGACCCAACAGGCACGCCAGGCGGGAATAAAAGTGGTGGTGGCGACCGATCTGCTCGCGTTGACCTTATTGCGGCCGCCCGGAGAATGTGGTGCCGATATTGCTGTGGGCTCCACCCAGCGTTTGGGAATGCCCATGGGCTACGGCGGACCTCATGCGGGATTTCTTTCGGCACGGGAGGAATTCACCCGGAAAATGCCGGGGCGAATTGTGGGTATCTCACGCGATGTCAATGGCGAACCGGCATATCGGCTGGCGATTCAGACGCGGGAACAACACATCCGGCGGGAGAAAGCCACCAGCAATATATGCACCGCTCAGGTGCTGCCGGCGATTGTTGCCGCCGCCCATGCGGTATATCACGGCCCACAGGGGTTGACGGACATTGCCCTTCGCATTCGCGCCTGGACCCTGGTTTTATCCGGTGGATTGCAGCGGCTGGGTTATAAAATCATGCATGAGCACTTTTTTGATACGCTGCGGATTATTCCGGCGCCGGGGGTTGCTGCGCATCAGATTTTGCAGGATGCCGCAGAACGCAAATTTAACTTCCGCGCCTTTGGCGACGGCACGCTTGGCTTGTCGCTGGATGAATTAACGGATTTGGAAGAGGTGCATTCGCTGCTGCATGTCTTTTCGCAGGGGCGTCCGCTGCCATATCTGCTCAATCAGGTGGTGCAGGATATGCGCGTGGATTACCCCATGACACTGGCGCGCACGAGCCGGTTTCTCACGCACAGCGTGTTTAACACACACCACAGTGAAACGGAGATGCAGCGTTATTTGCGTATGCTGGAATCGCGCGATTTATCGCTCACCACGTCCATGATTCCGCTTGGTTCATGTACCATGAAACTCAATGCGGCCGTTGAAATGATGCCCATTACCGCGCCGCAATGGGCGGATATCCACCCGTTCTGCCCGCCGGACCAGGCGGCCGGTTATCACATTCTCATGAGCCAGCTTGAACGGTTTTTATGTGAAATCACGGGCTTTTCCGCGGTTTCCTTCCAACCCAATGCCGGCTCCCAGGGTGAATATGCCGGGTTGATGACCATTCGCGCTTTTCACGGCGCGCAGGGACAAGCCGAAAGGAATATCTGCCTGATTCCCGTTTCCGCGCACGGCACCAATCCCGCCAGTGCGGCGGTCGCGGGCTTGCGCGTGGTGCCGGTGGCGTGTGATGAACACGGCGATATTGATCTTGCGGATTTACGCCGCCTGGCGAAAGAACATCAGGCAACGCTGGCGTGCCTGATGGCCACGTACCCGTCCACACATGGCGTGTTTGAAGAACACATCCGCGACATCTGCGATATTGTCCATGCGCACGGCGGACAGATTTATATGGACGGTGCCAACATGAATGCCCAAGTCGGGCTGTGCCGTCCCGCGGATATGGGCGCGGATGTATGCCACCTGAATTTGCATAAAACATTCTGCATTCCGCACGGCGGCGGCGGTCCGGGCATGGGGCCGATTGCCGTGGCGGAACATCTGATTCCTTTCCTGCCCGGCCACCCGGTTATCGGCATGGGCAGCGCGAAATCACTCGGGACGGTTTCTGCGGCACCTTACGGCAGCGCGTTAATTCTTATTATCCCCTGGGCGTATATCAGCCTCATGAGCGGCGCGGGGCTGACCAGCGCTACAGAACTGGCCATCCTCAATGCCAACTATATGGCCGCACGGCTGAAAGAACATTATCCGATCCGATTTGTCGGCTCACGCGGCTTGTGTGCCCACGAATTTATCGTTGATGCGCGTGAGTTTGAAGCCTCGGCTGGAATCAAGGTGGAAGATATTGCCAAGCGGCTGATGGATTATGGTTTTCACGCCCCGACGGTTTCCTGGCCGGAACCCGGTACGTTGATGATTGAACCAACGGAAAGCGAAAGCAAAGCCGAATTGGACCGCTTTTGCGATGCGATGATCGCCATCCGCAATGAAATCCGCGAGATTGAAACCGGCAATGCGGATCGCAAAAGCAACGTGCTGAAAAACGCCCCGCACACAGCGCGGATGCTGGCGGTTGAAGCGTGGCGGAATCCGTATAGCCGCGAAAAGGCGGCTTATCCGCTGGACTATTTGAAAATTCATAAGTTTTGGCCGGTAGTGGGTCGCATTGATAATCCATACGGGGATCGTCATCTGGTGTGCACCTGCCCGCCTATGCCGGGAACGGAGGACAACTGATGTCATCGATCATGGAGCCATTCGCGGATGTATTGCCGGGCCTGACGGGGCGGTACAAACCACTGCGCCGGGCCGCAAGGTTATTGAGCCAGAGCATGCTGGAAAACCTTGAGCCGCAGGTATTGCGTCGCGCGGCGGATATGCTGGGAAAGCTGGTGCATGGCAAGATCATGGCCGACACGGAATTGGATGCCGATTTAATCAGTGATTTCGCGCTATATGGTATTTTCCAGAGTGGAGAAAATGAGGTTCAACGCTATCGAAGAACCCATCGGCAGTCCGATCCGGAACGACAGAGAATCCTTGATGCCATGGCCGGCGCGATTTTTACGCTGGTGCGCGTGGTGGACACCTGCGCACCGGAAAGCGCGTTTGTCGCCGAAGATATATTGCTGGATAACCAGCGCATGTTAATTGCCGACAGAAGTATCAGTGCCACCGCTCCGCCGGGGCTGGTGATGTGTATTCGGCTATTGCATTTGGATGGCTTCTGGATGACAACGGGGCTGGGATTTTCCCTGTTTGTTGACGAGGGCAATCCCGCATTTGCGGAGTTCTGTGCACGTACCGATGCGCGGACGTTGCGCAACTCGCCTGAACTGCATGAACAACTGCACGGAGACTTTGCCGCGAGCATTGTTAAAACGTTCATGCCCGATAGCAAAGATTTGCAAGCCCATTCGCCTTCGTCCATGGAAGAGCCGGAATCGCAGGCCGTTGATTCATTAATTTCCGAACGCGTGGAACGCAACGCGCCATGCCCCTGCGGCAGCGGCAAAAAATATAAGAAGTGTTGCGGCCGCTGAGGCGACGGTCTGAAAAATAACATGATGGACACACCCGACGATCATGCCAGTGCTTCTCCTGAAGCCGAGAATTCCCCGCCGGAAATGGACCGCACGCCGGATTCGCTGCTGCTGCGGCTTGCCGGCGCGCCGCTGGTTCCCTTCAGCACGCTGTCCGCCGTTGGACTGCCACCGGGAACGGCGTGGGCCGGATGGTTCGCGCTGTTAAACGCCCTTACGTGGCCGATCATGTTGGGATCGCCGCTGTTTTTATATGCCAAAAGCCTCGGAGCCGGTGATTTAACACTGGGTGTACTGGCGGCTTTGCCGCCGTTGCTGGCCATTTTACATATTCCCGGTGCCCACCTCATGCCGCGCATGGGATATCGCCGTGTGATGATCTGGGGCTGGGGGTCGCGCACAGTTCTGATATTTGTCATGGCTTTGACCACGATACTATTACCAACCAATGCGTGGCGCTTGGCGGGCGTATTTTTCTGCATCATTGCGTTCAGTTCCCTGCGCGGATTATCCGGCGGAGCCTGGATGCCGTGGGTGACCGCACTGATTCCGCCGGATGTGCGCGGCAAATTTTTTCTGCGCGATCAACTTTTTGGCCAATCCGGCAATCTCCTGGCGATTTTAGCCTCC
>JAJYZY010000095.1 GCA_021799715.1 Planctomycetota bacterium
ACTTCCCAGTTGCACATGGCGAATTGGCGTACAACGCTTCCCGCCATCAAGCCCAACGTATCAGTGTTATCGGTGCGATCCGTGGTCCGGTATTGATTCCGCGATTTCAAATCGATCGCGGGCATAAAAGAAAACGTGGAGGTACCACGGATTTCGCGGATTAAACGGATAAGAACGAATGAACTGATTTTGATTTGCAATCGTTGCGGTGCGCCCGTCGCGTGCCGCAATAGTTCCAATTCCTCGCGGAGCTTCGTGATTTGGTGAGCCTCGCGTTCCGCCAACAGGCCCAAGTATCCGTGTTATCGGTGCGATCCGTGATCCGGTTTTTAAATCCACCGCTGCATGGCGACCTTGGGAATGCAAACGCATGTAGACTCCACACGCCTATTAACGGGACATCCTGATCCCGTGTTGATGCCGCAAAATCCGAATGTATCCGTACTTTTCGCTTTTAATAACGTATCACCAAGAGCCGAGCAGGGTATAACGCCATGGACCGCGCTTGGTGGCCGGGAAGCACCGCGCAGCGGTCCATTCGTGTGGATTGCGCGATACGCGTGTGAATATTTTGCTAAAGATGAATAAAAAATTCTAAAATCATTATAGGAACACATCGACCCATGCCGATAACAATGCGGTGGCCATGGAGAACGCCCCGCGCGGGGTGTTCATAGGCCCATTGTTCCTTTTAGGGAGTCACTTCATGCAGACAGGAAAAATCCTGGGTATCGGGGCCGTTCTATCGGCCGGGTTGCTCGCGACACACGTCGCGAGTGCAAGTGTGCAGCTCGAAGTATTCGATTCGGGCACAGCGACGCAAATTTCGCTGACCAACTTGGGGTCAGGGGTCTACTCGGCTGTGCCTACCGGTTCGGGAAATTATAGTTGGACTAGCTTGGAGGTCTCCGTGCTTGGTCCCGGTGCGTTGGGCTTTTCGGTGCAAGGATTAAAATACTCCGGAACTACCGTTGCCACGGCCAGCTTCCTTGCGACCGGCACCGGGTTTACCTACCTAAATGCCAATCCGAACACGCTAACTTCGACCGGCGGCGGTGGCTACACGGGAACTGGTTCCTTTGTTTCAATGTCTCAAGGGGGGTATGCCGCAGCCTCGAATTCGGCGTTTGACCGAACGGGCGATAGTACTGGCGGCCTTTCTCCATCGACTCCGGCGGGCGGCGGTGCGTTCACGACGAGTACTGAATCGAATACTTCGGTTAGCGACCTAAGTAGTGCGCCAGGCTATTCCCTGACGTACGCCGCCAACTTCGCCTTTGATTATTTCTCTGGCGCTAACGAAGGGAATACCTTCGGAACTGCTGCAGACCCTGCGGGCGGCACAGTGTCGATTCTCGGCGGCACCGCTTCCGCCGTCACCCTGCCCGGCTCCGGGCCGCTGACGGTTATTGGCGGCCTGATGGTTGTTGGTGGATTAGCCATTCGCCGACGCATGAAGGTCTGATTGCCTGATGCGACATTGGGGCAATCGCGGCGATTCATCATCTTGCTATTGGCTTGCCCGCAGAGTGCAGCGGGCAACAAGCAATGTGGGCCTTTATTGAAGTTTTATCCCCGCTCCGGGCAACCGGGGCGGGGATTTTTTATAACACGCCCTTGGTGCTTGGAATATCGCGCGTCCGCGCGTCCAACGCCACCGCTTGCCGCAGCGATTTGGCCAATGCCTTGAATATCGCCTCGGCAATGTGGTGGCTGTTCGTGCCATACGGTACATTAACGTGCAAATTCATACCCGCCGTATTGGCCAATGACCGCAGTGATTCATGCACCAGTTCCACATCAAAATCACCGATTTTCGGCGTCGGAAACCGCGCATTAAACACAAATGCGGGACGGCCGGATAAATCCAGCGCCACATTGGCCAGCGTATCTTCCATCGGCACACTGGCCCAGCCGTAGCGGAATATTCCGCGCTTGTCACCCAGTGCCTGCTGAATCGCCGCGCCCAATACCAGCGATACATCCTCCACGGTGTGATGGGCGTCAATGTGCAAATCCCCGGTTGCCCGCACGTTCAAATCCAGCATGCCGTGCCGGGCAAGATGATCCAGCATGTGATCAAAAAAGCCCACTCCCGTTGCAACCGTCGCCTGTCCAGATCCATCCAGATTCAGCGATACGCTGATCTGCGTTTCCCGCGTCTTGCGGCTTATTTCAGCCGTGCGGGGTGCGGCATTGTTTTGCTGCGGTTTGTGGTCGGTCATCGTATTTTCTCCATATTGAATTGGTAACTCAGCGCCCAAGCCGGTTCTCCGCGGGCCGTTGCCCCATTTGCCTTAAGCCCAATCCACTCGGTACCAGCCCCGACATTCCGTCAATCCACCAATATAGTACCCGGCAAGGGTCACGCCCAAGGTGTGGGCAATTGGCAATATAGCAATTGCGGATGCACGCAGGCACGCGGTGGAAACCCGCGGCCGCCCGGCTGAAGCGGCGGTAAAATAAACAACATCATTTAGGCCTCGCTGGCGGCAATATGAGCCTGTGGCCCATGGCCCCTGATTGGCGGTGGCAAAATCGATATTAATCATGCACAGACTCTATTATCGCTTTCAGGGCGGCCAGCAGCGCGGCATTTTGCGCGCCAGTGCCAATGGTGATGCGCAGTTTATCCGTTAAGCCGGGAATATTGAAGTAGCGCACCAGGATATTGGCCTTTTTCAATTGGGCATAGACATCCGCGGCATGGACTTTCGGCGGTACTTGTGCCAGGACAAAATTGCTGAAGCTCTCCGGCAATGAAAAGCCCATTTTGCGCAGTGCGGTGGAAACTTCTGATCTCTGCGCTTTGATTTTATCCCATGTTCCCGCGGCATACGCCTGATCGGTAATAGCCGCCGTCGCCGCCGCAATGGCCACCGCGTCGCACGGATAGCTGTCGCGCACCTTGTGCAATTCCGCCAGCAGGGATTCCTGCGCTATGCCATATCCGAAGCGCATTCCCGCCAGGCCGTAGCCCTTGGACATGCTGCGGAGAATAATAACATTGGCATGTTCCCGCACCAGCGATAACGCGCTGACGGGCGCAAAATCAACATACGCTTCATCAATGAGCACCACGCCCGGAAAGGCGCGGATAATTTTGGATAATGTTGCCAAATCCGCCAATGTCCCGGATGGTGCATTGGGATTGACAATCAGCAGCAATCTGGCATTAAGGGTAAAAATTTCCGGCGGAAATTCCCAATTGGTGCCGGTAATGCGGTAGGGGAGAACAATTTTCTCCGCATCCTGCATGGCGGCCAGAACAGGGTATAATGAATAGCTGGGGTCTAAAAATGCGACACGATCGCCATCGCCCACGCAAGCGCGAAACACCAGCGAAAGCAATTCATCGCCGCCATTGGTGCATAAAATCATGCCTGGCGATACACCATGCACCCGCGCAGCCGCTTCCCGAAAAGCCTTGGCATCCGGATCGGGATAACGGCGCAATTGTTCTGCGGTGATGCTGTGCACCGCTTCCAGCACTCGGGGCGAAGGCGGATGGGGATTTTCATTGGTGTTGAGTTTAATAACCGACATATCACCGGGCTGCTCGCCGGGCGTATATCCCGCCATATTGATAATATTGTCTCGTACCAGGGGCATGTGTCACTCTAACAGTTAACAATTGCAGACGAAGTGTGGTGCATGAATCAGGCATGCCCGCGGCGGCAAATCCCATGGCTATAAATGGGCAGTCGCCCGGCCGGCTTGTACATGGCTGCCCGGACTTGCCCGCGGAAATCGCGCTATCTAAGCGCTGTCGCCGCGGATTCCGGGCTTAATTCCAGATCCCCTTCGTACATGATCGGGATGTTATACCGTCCGGTGCGGCTGACCCGCGAAATCCTCGGTTCCGGGCTGCTTGGTTGCACCGGCCCATGCTCGTAGGTCCGCCATTTCAGGCCCAGGTCGTGCACCATCTGATGATCCATTTCCGGGCTGCGGCCATACGTGGTCAGGTAGTTGCCGATCATGGTGCTGTCCGCGCCGGCAAAAAAGATCCAGCTTTGCAGATCGCGCAGACACACTTCCCGCCCGCCGGCCACTTTTAATTCCACGGTCGGAAAAATAAAGCGGCAGATGCTGACAATTTTAAGACATTCCATGGGGGCTAATTTGGGCGCATTGGTCAGCGGCGTGCCGGCAATGGCATTGAGAAAGTTAACCGGCATGACATCCACGCCGATGTCCCGCAGCGTGAAGACCATATCCAGCCGGTCGTCCCAATGTTCACCCATGCCGAATATCCCACCCGAACACAGCGACAACCCCGCCGCCTTGGCGGCATGCAGCGTGCGCAGGCGTTCAGAATAGGGATGCGTGGAGACAATTTCCGGATAAAACCGTTCACTGGTTTCCAGATTGTGGTTAATCCGCCGCACGCCGTTGGCATGCAAAAAATCCGCGGTCTCCGGCGTCAGCGCGCCTAGCGTGGCGCAGGCGCGGGTTTTACCGGATTTGGCAATATCGCGCAGCAGCGGAGCCAGCCAATTTTCCAATTCGGAACGTGTGGGGCCCCGGCCGCTGTTGACGATGCCAAAGCTGTCGGCTCCAACATCCCCGGCATGCGATGCGGAATCCAGAACCTGCTGATCCGTGAGTTTATTCTGCCCCTCAATGGCGGTTTGATAATGCGAGGACTGGGCGCAAAATTTGCAATCTTCCGAGCAGCCGCCGACTTTGGCCGCCACAATGGCGCAAAACCGCACATCCGGTCCTTTGAACCGAATACGGATTTTATTGGCCCAGTAAAACAAATCGTAAACGTCTTCGCCGCTTACTGCGATAAGCTCCCGCGCTTCAGCGCGGGAAATCAGGTGACCGTTGAGAACATTTCGGGCGAGCTTGGCAATATTTTCCAGCAAAATCAATTCCTTTTAACAAAGATTTACCGCAGCGACGGTACGCGCATCAACCGGTTGAGGTCGTACGCTCCCACCAGGCGCAATTGATTGCCGTTCGGCGTGTAAACCAGCATGAGGCCGTCGCGGCTGTCGATGATATTCAATAAATCCACCGATCCAAATCCCATGGAGGATGTCAGCAGGGTTATGCCGCCGGATGTCTCCAGCACATCCGCGCGGGCGGTATTGGACGATCCTGGATGAAAAGCCAGCAATGCCGCCATAAGCAATGCGGTTACCGTCAGCAGGCCAATGATGGTATTTTGCGATTTCATAATAATGACTCCGAATTTATTCCAATGTTTACGTTCTTACAACGGCGGTATTCAAACTCATCCCCGCATGCCGGAAATGCTCTTAGCGCATTCGCATGCGTGCTCGCTTGATATCCGCGTTGACATTGTAAGGTGCCAGCCAATGCGTGCCGGCCAAATTGTTCGCCGGTGTAATTTTGGCTGTCAATATGCCGCTGTCCTGGTTATATACGTAAACAATTCCGGTCATCTGGTCGCCGCCGGAAACGGACAGATAATGCCCGCCGCGCGGGACTTGCGCCCGCGCGATGGATGCTTGCCAGCCGGCGCGGGTCAGCACCCCGACACCCAGCACGGCATTAATGCCCAGCAGGCCAATGATGAGAAGTTTTTTCCCGTCCATAATGTTTCTCCTGTATAAGGAACTCGTTTTTTTCTACGGTCCGCGCGACCGAAAAGCAATCAGGCGTCCCGCCCGCCGCGGCGCTTGCCCCGGCTCGCGCTGCGCATGGCAACAGCAAGCACTCCCACAAAGGAAATAAACGCGATGAGATATACCGGAACGTCACTGCGTTTGGTGGTCATCAGCGGAATCGCCGAGCTGATGTCCTTGCGCGCAACTTGAGCCAAACTCACCGCCGGGGCCGTCAGGCATACCGCCAGACAAACCGGGATAAGCACACGATGATTGATCCAGGAAGCTTTCATAACACTGATGATAAACCCCACGGCAGGCAAGTCAAGGCCTCCGTTTACGCGCCGCGAACCCGCCGGTTCCGCCGCGGCCCGCAAAAGGCACACTACGGCCATAGTTCCCCCGCCGCTACACGGTCAAATTGGGTCTTTGATCAACGCAAATGCGGTCCGCCTTATCGGCAGCGCGTACGGTTTGCCTGCTCAATGGCGGATAAAATGCTGCACCGGTGCCCGGGCGTGATTGTAGACGTTCCCGTCGCCCATGCTGCCAGATCAGCAGTATTGCACCAGAATGTCCATGAATCCGCATGCCATCAACAGCAGCGTCATGAGAATCATGCGCAAGCGGGAATGCGCCGGGTGGCTCGCGGCGGTGCGCGAATTGACGTTTAATATCTTGAAAATCGATTCGATGTGTTTGTGAACCGTGCGGACGCTGATATGTAGGCGTTTGGCAATTTCTTCATTCCCGTAACCCTGGGATAAATGCAGCAGCGTTTCCGCCTGGCGCGGCGTCA
This sequence comes from Planctomycetota bacterium, assembly GCA_021799715.1. The sequence continues at coordinate 6,382 of JAJYZY010000095.1, forward strand.
AGCCCAGGGATTCCAGCGGCTTGGCGGATTTTTCCTGCTGGATCTCTGCCATCACCAGCATTCGCCCCATATCCGCTGAATCTATCAACCGAACTTGCAGTATATCTTCGCCAAGTGCCTTGTTAAAAACCGGTCTCGGCGCGGAGAGATCATCACCGGCCGAAATCTGCTGCCGCAACCATCCGGCAAGTTCCTCGGGTAAAGTTCCCGCGGCGCGGGCCGATCCGGGGAAGTACTTTCCCAGCCACATGCGGGCCTTTTGTGTCCACAGATCAATCCGGCTTCGCCCGTTGAGCACCACAACGCCATCCGGAAGATTTTCCAGTATACCGCTTTGGCGCTCGAGGCGTTTTTTGAGTCGAGCTGTAAATCGCGCGGCATCAAACGCGGCGGTCAGGTGCGGACGCAATGTATTTAACACCGTGCGGTCCCGCTCTGAAAAATCACTTTGTTTCCGATTGAATACCAGGGCCGCGATCAGTGGCTTGCGCGTGGGCAGGGTCAGGCTGATCTGAAATTCCACTCCCATGGGACGATAAAGCTCCTGGTACAGTCCGGTGTCATGCAGTTCGCGCTGGGAGATAAAATCACTGATCCGCAAAGCCTGGCCATCTCCGGATGCCAGATGATGCATGATTACCGGATGATCGCTCATAAAGCGTTGCAGCGACGCCACCAGCATGGTCAGATTAAATTCATCAGGGTCAATAAATCCGGTGACTTCACCCGCCGCCGGATTAACCTCATTGTAGGCGGTAATATCCGATCCCACGAGTTTGCCGATTTTGGGAATCACCAGCCGCGCCAAATCTTCACGGCTCCGCGTTGCGCGCAGTGCCCCGACAATCTCCAAAATTGACATCAGGTCATTCGACGCAAGGTCGGTCATCATCAAAACGTCTCTCAAGCTCACAGGCCAGTCGAAAGTTCCACCTGCGGGACATGTATCCGCAAAATAGGTTCACCATGGTCCGGCACACTGCCGTATTAACTTCACCGCTGATTTTTCTCCCGCCGCGTAACATGCGGACAGCTCCAGCAGCCGCAGCCTGCAATTCCCCTTCAATTCCCATCTACCTTAGTTATCCCCGAATTTTAATTAAAAGCAATACGCATTTTTACGTATATGGCGGTATTTCTCATCAGATTTCGCAGGGCCATCAGGTCGACCACATGGTTAGAGTTCCACGCATAAAAGGGAAGTTTCCTATTTTGCGTAAAAACGAATAAATGGGACGTATTGTCGTATTGGCTACCGGCCCACTGACAGTTGCGGCACCAAGCCTCCGACAAAAAAGCAACGGAACTGCACACAATAGGCAGACGCGGAAGAATCACGGTTGTTTGTGCAACGGCGTATGACAAACGCAATCCAATTTCACTCGTGAAAATCGGTGTCGGTCGCGCCGGCCCGGGTTGCGGCGAAAATCAATACGCCATTTCGCAGCCAACTTGACGCTTCCGCATCAAGCTGATGACCCCAACAACAATCGGTTGCGGCAGTATCGCGGTTGATTCATGAGGCGTGCAATTCATTACCCAGCGCCCTGCCATCCCGGCTGATCAACGATGCGTGCCAAAAATGGCCTGATGCGGAAGCATCACGGTTGTCCGCGGAATGGCGTGTGATAATCCATTGCGATCATGGATCGTCAAACTCGATTTCGAACCGCCAAAGTCCTAAAGAACGCGAAGATGACGGTGCGTTGTTTCCCCGCCGCGCCGGAAATCATTGTTCGATGAAATCTTACTCTGAGGCGCTTGTGCGGCAAGCGCGAGTTCAGTTGGCGGCGCGTGTTCAGCAATAATTCGGAGGCTAAATCCGATGGCGATTCGTCGAATTCATGATTTTCACCGCCATGACGGCCCTGAAAATGAATCTGAAATTTGGCGTTGTCGTATTGCCAACCAATGAGACGATTGAGAGGATTGCCCGCTATTATCAATGGTTTTGTCGTTACATTATTGCCGCAAGTTCGCCACCCATTGCCGCGAAATGGAGTTCCCAAACTGCCAATGAAAAACCTGCAAATATTTATTTTTTTCCGTCAACTGGCACGCGCAAATCCCCATAAAATCGCAGTTTCTTCACGGCACTGTCGTGCCGGTATACGCATCAATACGTATTGTGTGAATTTCTTATCTGTATATCCTCTAATCGTCACCTGAAATGTTTTCAGGGATTGAGAGTTTTTTACCATTTTTATGGGAGCAGCAACCATGGGCAGTAGCAAATCTGTTTTGGCACGCATTGAAATTCAGTCGAATTCACCGGGAACCATGCAAGTCAATTCATCGTGTAATCGCAAAAAACGTTTCGGACTCATACACAAAAGCATCGTCGCGGCGTGCGCCACTGCCGCCACCGCCGTGCTGACCGCAACGGCCATAAGCCCACCTGTCCATGCGACAACCATTACTTGGACCGGTGAAGATATTAACAGTCCGCAGCTTTGGAGCAAAGCCGACAACTGGAACCCGACCGGCACGCCCGGAAGCGGTTCTTACACGTCAGTCGTGGTTGGCAGCCCGGCGACGGCAGCGGCTCCAGCTATTGACGATTATTCCACAACCATAACCAATTTGACGATCAACTTGTCGAGCGGCCTGGCCATCAACCCTGGCTTCAATCTTGTTATAAATAGCGGAGGCTACATCAATGACA
>JAJYZY010000096.1 GCA_021799715.1 Planctomycetota bacterium
TTCGCGACTAAATCAACAGGCCCCGCGCTGGGATATCATATTGTCAGCATTGTGCTGCAATGTCTTGCCGCGATATTGCTATGGCGAATTCTATTGCGATTGCGACTGCGGGCGGCGTGGTTGGCGGCGGCAATTTTTGCAATTAATCCCTTGGTGGTGGAATCTGTGGCGTGGGTGGTGGAGCAGAAGAATCTGATCTCCGGCATATTGGTGCTTGCGGCGGTGTGGGGATGGATACGCTTTGCCGGGCTGGACCGCCCGGATAACCAATTGGAATCAGCCGCGCCGGTTTACAAATGGCGATTCTACGGGGCCGCGCTGCTTTTTTATTTCCTGGCGGTGTGCGCGAAAACATTTGTCTGCGCATTGCCCGCGGCAATTCTGGTGTTAACCTGGTGGAAACTTGGCCGTATTACCCGCAAGCAAATCGTGGCCAGTGTTCCATGGTTTATTATCACCGCCGGTGCCGGTTGGATGGCGGCATGGCGCGAACGATACGGAGCGGGGGCACATGGAAAGCTCTATAAATTTGACACATTTCAACATCTGGTCATCGCGGGCAAGGATCTATGGTTCTACGTCGAAAAATTGTTCTGGCCGCATCCGATTTTAATGGTCTATCCTCGATGGCATGTCCATGGCTTTACCACGGTGGACATACTGTATCCGATAGCCGCGGCCATGGTTGCGGTGGCCTGTTTTGCCGCGCAAAAATGGTGCGGGCGCGGGCTGTTTGCGGCGGTGGCGATTTACGGCATTATGGTATCGCCTTCGCTGGGCTTTGTTACCTTTGCCGGTATGACCATTACCTTTGTGGCGGATCATTATTTTTATCTCGGTTGTATCAGCCTGATTGTGCTGCTGACGCAATTCGGGGCAATGGTGTTGGACAAAATCCAATCGCATTGGCCGGAAAGCGAATCCCGTAATGGACATCAACAGAATCCGCCGCGCTTATTTCCCGGCCCATTTCCAAAATTGCCGGCAGCGGTGGGTGTAGTGGTGCTGGCTGTGCTCGGCGGCGTCAGTTGTGCGCAGTGCCTGTATTACATCCCCCCGATTGAAATATGGGTTCATGAACTGAATTATGATAAGCAGTGCTTCAAAGCTTACGAGACCCTGGCGTTACATGATAAAGGGCACGGCCATTTCCATCGGGAGATTGTGAATTGTCAGACTGCCCTGAAGTTGACCAAGGGCGATGATCCGCTGGCGAATTATCTATTGGGGTCGCTGTATCTCGAGCACCTGCACAACATTCCCCTGGCCATGACATATCTGCGCCGATCACTGATGGCTGATTCCTATCAGTCCAAGGCGATTGTCAAACTGGCTTATTGTTACGAACAACAGGGCAACTGGGCGATGGCGGTGAAGGATTTACAGCGTGGCATTGAATTGATGCGAGGCTCCAGCCGACTGTATCTGGGGTATGGCCTGGCGCAAAGCCATCTGGGGAACCGCGCCTTGGCCATCAAAGCTTATCGGGATGCCATTGCGTGCAATCCGCATAATGCCGATGCGCGTTATAACCTGGGGGTACTTCTGGATAAGCTCGGTCATTGGCGGCAGGCCATGGTGCTGTATCGGCGGGCCTTGAAACTTAACCCGCGCCTGGCGCGGGCCCACTATTTTTATGGCTTGGACTTATTGAACCATGGTCACCCCAGGCAGGCGGCCCGGCAGTTTCGTACCGTCATTGCATTAAGTCCCGGCCATAAATCGGTTTATAATCTTCTGGCGCAGGCGTTGAAGGCCGCCGGGCAGCAGCAGTCAGGCGGCGGTAGATAGGCTTCCAAGAATCCAACCCGTTTGAAATGGCACCGGATTGGATGCTTTTTTGCGGCAAGTGGTGTGCCGGTTGGAAAATTTGCCTTTCCAAAGGTGTAAAACCGCATAGAATGACGCTTAGGAATCGGTGCGAGCAACGCCGGGACAACTTACACGGTCAGGCGGCTCGGCTATTGGGATACATTCTTCGTTGGCGAAAGGAATATTGCTGCCCTATGTCCACCCGCTTTTATAATACATTGCATCATCGTCTTGAAGATTTTGTCCCGCTGCATCCGGGGCCGGACTCGGCCAATGCCATTGAGGGAAGCGATATCGGTATATACAGTTGCGGTCCAACAGTGTATGACTATGCCCACATCGGCAACTTCCGGGCATTTTTGTTTGCCGACGTATTGCGGCGTTATCTGGAATTGCGCGGGGCGCGGGTGACCCATGTGATGAACATGACGGATGTCGGCCACATGACCGACGATCAGCTTGCCGATGGCGCGGGCCGCGACAAGCTGGAAGTGGCGGTGGAAAAAATGAAGGAGAATAAAAAACAGGGCCACGCCCTGATAGATAATCCCAACGATCCATTCGCGGTGGCTGATTTTTTTGCCCGGGCCTTTTTACATGATGCCCGCCTGTTGGGGCTGGGCGTGGTGGCGGATTATGACCGGGCCGCAACGGCGGAATCGAAAGAGCGGATTATTCCGCGGCCCACCCGGCATGTACCGGAGTTTATTGAGATGATTCAAAAACTCATTGCGCGCGGCCATGCTTATGTCGGTACCGATGGCGTGGTGTATTATGACATTCGCAGTTTCCCCGGCTACGGTAAACTTTCCGGCAATGCCCTTGAGCAATTGTCACATGGCGCGGGCGGTAGAACCAATGAACAGGCGGCCAAGAAACATCCCGCGGATTTTTTCCTATGGAAACCGGACAGTCATCATATTATGCGGTGGCCCAGCCCGTGGGGTGAAGGTTATCCCGGCTGGCACATTGAGTGCAGTGTGATGTCCATCCGCGCTTTGGGAGAATCGTTTGATCTGCACACGGGCGGGGAGGACAACATTCATCCGCATCATGAATGTGAAATCGCGCAATCGGAAGGTGCCACCGGAAAGCCGTTTGTAAAATACTGGATGCACACGCGTCATCTGATGGTCAATGGCGAGAAAATGTCCAAATCCAAGGGAAACTTCTTTACAATTCGCGATCTGACGGCCAAAGGTTTTGACCCGGTGGTGATCCGCTGGGGGCTTATCAGCACCCGCTACAGAGAACCATTGAATTTTACGATCCAAGGTCTGTATGAAGCGGCGGCAGCCATTACAACGTTGCGTGATCTGGCGGATAAATTAATTTCTACAGTGACATCGGTGGATGAAGCCGCCGGTGATGCGGATTTTGTTCCGCCGAACAGCCCGTCTGGTGCCTTGCATGATCCGGCCATGGAGCCGGCGGATCGGCGGATGTTGAAGGGATTTAATTCCGCCATGGATGATGATTTAAATGTATCGGGCGCATTGGCCGCCCTGTTTACATGGGCCAACCCTCTGCATAAGCAAAAAAAGCTGGCCTATCCGCAGGCACGATCGGCGTTGCGGAGCCTGAGAATGGTGGATCACGTTCTCGGCGCTATTTTTGTTGATCTTCAGACGCTGGAACCGGTAAAACAACAGCAGGTCGAAGAGCTGATGCAAAAGCGGGCCGCCGTTCGGCAACAGAAGGATTTTGCCGCCAGCGATATGCTTCGGAAAGAGATACAGTCCCTGGGCGTGGAAATTAAAGATACGCCGTCAGGTTCAATCTGGCGGCCGCGACTGGCTCCGGAAAAGCTTTCACAATAATTTTCTGATAGTTTATTGCATTAATTGGCAAGGTGTGTTAAAGATTTATCGCAATAGAGGGCGTCTCAAGGCGGTTTGGTGGATGCGGCTTCTGGAATCAGGCGCAAAGCAGTTTTCTTTTGCGCTTTGAGGTGATGAATATGTCAATACTGGACTGGATCATGCTGGCCGCGCCGGTATTGATAACCGCGATCATTGGCATAAAAACTCAAAAATATACGCGCAGTGTCGCGGATTTCATGTCTGCCAGTCGCGTGGCGGGTCGTTATCTGGTAGCGACCGCCAGCAACGAGGCGGTCTTCGGCATAACTAATGTCATTGGTCAATTTGAAATTTTCTTTGTCTCCGGATTCGCGGCGTACAATTTCTGGATACTGGCCAACAATGCGGTATGGCTGTTTATTCTGCTGTCCGGTTTCATCATCTACCGATATCGTGAAAGCCGGGTTATGACCCTCGGCCAGTTTTTTGAAATTCGATACTCCAAATCTTTCCGCGTGTTTGCCGGTTCTCTGGCGTTTCTATCGGGAATTGTGGCGTATGGGATTTATCCGGCGGTGGGGGCGCGATTTTTTATATATTATTGTGGTCTGCCTCCGGTATTGCACATTTTTGGCCACGCGATTCCCAGCTTTTTATTCATGATGGTGATTTTGCTCACGCCCGGCGTGCTGTTAACCGCCATGGGGGGGCAACTTACCGCCATGGTGGTCGACAGCCTGGCGGGTTTTATATCCATGATTTTTTATGTTGTGGTGGTTGTGGTTCTTCTGATGACCTTTCACTGGTCAAGTGTGGCGCACAGCATGCTGCAGCGCCCCGCAGAAGAATCCATGTTCAATCCATTTGATGAATCAAAGATAGGCAGTTTCAATTTCTGGTACATGGCGATTCAGATTTTCGGCTTTGCCTATGGCTGGCAAAGCCAGCAGGCGGGTTACGGTTTCCGTTCAGCGGCGATCAACGCACATGAACAGAAAATGGGTGCCATTCTCGGGCCATGGCGCAATGAGGCCCGGACCCTGCTGCTGACGGTGACCGCCATGTGCGCATATTGCTTTTTGCATTATTCGCTCTATGCGGCGGGGGCGGGGAAGGTTATGACGATTCTGCACTCGGTGCATAATCCGGCAATTCGGGCGCAATTGGTCGGACCGGTGGCATTAAGCCTGATGCTGCCGATGGGTGTAAAGGGAATGTTCGCGGCGATCATGCTGTTTGCCCAGATATCCACAGATGTCACCATGATGCACTCATGGGGCAGCATATTCATTCAGGATGTGGTTGTGCCGCTGCGCAAGCGCCCAATGGAAACCCGGCAGCACCTTTTTGCCCTGCGCACAGCAGTGGTGGGGGTGGCGGTTTTCGCATTTTTATTCAGCGCCCTGTTTCCGCAGACCCAGTACATCATGATGTTTCTGGCCCTGGCGGCGGCCATCTTCTCCGGTGCAGGCGCGACGATCATCGGTGGCTTTTACTGGAAAAAGGGGACGGCTGCCGGGGCATGGGGAGCCATGGTCAGCGGCCTGCTTGTGACCATTGGCGGATTTGTTCTGCAGCGCGCCTGGCAGCCAATGCTCTATCCCTGGCTTTTACACGACCATCCGCGATTGCTTCATGGCATGAGCGTTTTTTTAGCGGCCATTTCCGCCCACGTTCCGCAGTTGAACTGGAGCATTCGTCCCGATCACTTCCCCTTTAACAGCAACTGGATATGGTTTTTTTCCATCATCACCGCAATCGGCTTTTATCTGGCGTTGTCGTATGCAACGTATCGCCGGCCGTTTAATCTCGATCAGATGCTGCACCGGGGCCAGTACGCCGCCCCGGAAGAGGCCGCCATGAAGGCCCTGATTCCGAAAAAGATGTCCATCAAGGCCCTGATGGGCATTACGCGGGATTTTACCACCAGCGACCTGGCGATTTCATGGAGCCTGTTTATTTATCGCTTTGGGTGGTTTGTGGCGTTTGTCATCATTGTGATATGGAACATCGTGCATCCGTGGCCCACGCACTGGTGGGTGAACTTCAGCTACGTGGGTTATGTGTTTATCGAATTTTTCATCGGCGTGACGGTAACGGTCTGGTTTACATGGGGCAGCATTGTTGATCTGAAAAAGCTATTTGCCCGCTTGCGCGTCGTGCAGCGCAACGCGCTGGATGATGGAACCGTGGTCGGGCACCGTAATTTGGATGAGGTGGGACTGGCAGCAATTGATTTGCCGCCGAAGCCGGGAGATGCCGATAGTTGACGGATCGCCGAAATATTTGCACGCATGGCGCGATGTGGCCCCCGCGGTCCCATCGGCCGGGGCATGCAACAGCGGAATGCGCCGCGGTGCCCGGACCCCGACACATTACACCACCGCCTCCCCGACTTTTACGCGGTGAACAATGCCTAAAAGGGCGGGAAGAACCACCAGCGTCAGCGGCAACTGCACGCACAAGCCGGTAATAATGGCGATCGCCAGCGGCTGCTGCATTTGCGATCCCTGCCCGATGCCCAAAGCCAGCGGCAAAAGCGCCAGAATGGCGGCAATGGTGGTCATGGCGATGGGGCGCATGCGATTTTTACCGGCGTCAATAAGGCGCTTGAGAACAGGCGTGTCTCCGGTCATATCATTGAATTCCGAATAATAAAATATGCCCACCTCCGTGACAATTCCCACCACCATGGTCATGCCCATCATGGACGAAACATTCAATTCAGTTCGGGTGACCCAAAGTCCCACAAACACACAGCACAATGCCAGAAGGGGTATTGACAACATCGCCAGAGCCACCCGGAAATGTTCATACAAAAACAGCAATACCAGAAATACCAGTAAAACAGCCGCAATCATCACCACCAGCAGCCCGCGAAACGCGATCTGCTGCTGCTTGTACAGGCCTCCAAGCTGATAATACATGCCGTGCGGGAACATGCCGGGCTTGTTAAGAACCCGTTTTACCGCGGCGACGGTCGAACCCATATCGCGCCCGCTGATCCGCGCGGTGACGGCGATCATGCGTTTGAGGTTGTCACTGAATATTTCCTGCTGGCCGGTGAGCGTTTTAATCCCGGCCACTTCCTTCAGCGGAAACAAGTGTCCGTCCGGTGCGCGCAACAGCAGCCTGCCGATGTCCTGTTCCGTTGCGCGATCGTCATGGGGCACCCAGACGCGCACGCCGATCATGCGCGGGCCGCTCTGGATGTGGGTGGTCACCGTTCCGGAAAGATATTGCTTTAACGCCGCGGTAATGTCGCCCGGGGTCATGCCCTGCAATGCCGCTTTAATGCGGTTCACCCGAATTTGCAGCGCATCGCCGGCGATTTGAATGCCGCTGCGCGCTTCGATAACCCCGGTGATGCGCCCGATGGCCTGTTTTACCTTTAATGCTTCCGCGTTCAGCAATGGCCCGCTGTCGGAGAAAATTTTGATTTCAATGGGCTGCGGGACCGCGGTTAGATCGCCTATGAGATCCTGCATCATCTGGGCGGTGTCGATTTTAAGTCCCGGCACGCGTTGACGAATGCGCCGCCGGATGGCGGTCATAATTTGCTCAATAGGCGGACGCGGGAAACCCTTGAGACGAATGAAGAAGTCACCGGTGTAGGACCGGGTGGTGCCGCCGCCGAGCTGCAATCCGGTGCGGCGGGAGAATGTATCGACATATTTATTGTTTAATATAATCTTCTCAACTTCCAGAAGCAGGCGGTTGGTTTCCGTCGGCGATGTTCCCGGCTGCGCGACATAATTAAGAATAAAGCCGCCTTCATCCATGTGCGGCATAAAACCGCTGCCCACATTCTCATAAGCCAGATAACCCAGCACCAGAATGGGTACCAGGACAACCAGTATCAGAACCGGCGCGCGGAGAATGCGCACCATGAACCATGCATACATGCGATGGAGCCAGGCGGTCAGCCGCCCGCCTTCCGGCTGATCGGCGTCACGTTGATTCAGGAAATGCGCTGCCAGCACCGGCACCGCCAGCCAGGCCAGAAAAAACGAAATCAGCAGGCTGGCCGCCATGGTCAGTGAAAGCGCCTTGAAAAACGCACCGGTGATACCGGAAAGAAATGCCAGCGGCGCGAAGATGATCATAGTGGAGGTGGAGGATCCGGCCAATGGCCCGGTGAACTCGCGCGTGGCTTGAATGATGCGGCCGCGCGGATCATCGGTCGCCCCGCGGGTGCGCCGCACAATGTGCTCCACCATGACTATGGCGTCATCAATAATCAATCCCACCGCCGCAGCCATGCCGCCGAGCGTCATGATATTGAACGTCATGTGAAATAAATATAAAAGCAGAATCGTTGAACTAAGTACGGCGGGTACGACCATGGCGGCGATGAGCGTTATTTTCCAGTTGCGCAAAAACAGCATCAGTACGCCAATGGCAAGAATAATGCCGATGATCACCGCGTCTCGGACGCTCGCCGCGGAAGCCAGAATAAGTTGACTCTGGTTGTACCATGTGGCGATCTTAATTCCTGCGGGGAGATTCTTTTCAAAACCATGGATTTTGTTTTTGATCTGACTCGCGATCCGCACGGTGTTGCCGCCGGGTTGCTGGAAGACCTGTAAAAGCACCGCGGGGCGGCCATCGGCATCGACGCGCGTCCACCGCGGCCTGGTGGAAAGCTTAACACTTGCAACATCACCCAGCCGAACCAGTCCGTTGGCTCCCGTGCGCAGGACAACCTGTTGAATTTGCCGAATGTTGCGATAACTTGTATTGGAGATAATCAAATAGAGCTTATCGTGATCTTCAAATTTCCCCACCGCGCTAAGCACATTGGCGCTGCTAAGTGCCCGTGAGACATCCGCGAGGGTCATGTTGTATGCCTGCAGGCGCGCGGGATCAACAATGACATGATATTCCGGCGTTTCTCCGCCCTGCACCTGCACCCGTGCTACGCCGCGTACCGTGGAAAGAAGAGGTTGGAGTTGATATTTGGCAATTGTCCGCAGGCGGCTGGGAGAAATACGGGAGCTTGTAAGGCTATATCCCAACACCGGAAAGTTGGTGGTATCCATGCGCTTGGCGCGAAAGCGTGTGTGCGCGGGAAGTTTGGACAGTATGCCGTTGATCTGCGAATCCACTTCCAGCAGGGACTGTGCCATGTTGGAACCCCATGCGAATCCAATTTTCAATTCGCATGAGCCGCGACCGGTGCGGGCTTCAACGGACCGCACACCGGGAATGGAGCGCACGGCCTGTTCGACCGGATACGTCACGGAGATCGCCATGCGCCGGGCGGGCTGCTGGCCGGAATCCACTGATACTTCAATGCGCGGAAAACTGACGCGCGGAAACAGTGCCACCGGCAGGCCCAGAGCCGCCAATGCGCCGC
>JAJYZY010000097.1 GCA_021799715.1 Planctomycetota bacterium
AGCAATATACGCCATTTTCACGCCCGTTGGCGGAAAAGCTGCGACCGGCATGCCCGGACACACGGGAAAACTCAAATCGTCATATATGATTGTCTATATATGATTTCGCCCTGATCCCACCGGTACGCAAAAAGCCACGACCGCGTATCGCCGACAGTGATCGCTGGCGTAAAAACATCCAACAACCAACGATGTAACCCATCGCGGGAAAGCATCGTCAATGAGCAATGAGCTACTTGGCTGCAAATGTACCGCGGAAAGCACTGTTGCGCGCAGGTGGTCATTTCCAGTTCGACCTTGCATGATGAACCCTCGCCGCGATTAAACAACACGGGGGGGGCGAAAATTTCCCCGTCCCAGCTTTCCAACCAATCCCCGGATTGCATCCCATCTGCGTGCATCGGCGTCATCAGCGGTTCCGTCTGCCTTGCGTTCTTATTTAGAATCCAGAATCTTGAAGCCGGAAACAAGAATCTGGAACCAAGAATCCAGAATCCAGAACCAGAAATTCGGAACCCGGAATCCCGAATAACCTACCAACAATCCCCCGCGAGCCGGTGGGTTTATCCCACCGGTATACCTCGGCAATCCGCAACTGCGGTTCGCGCCGACAATGATCGCAGGCGTATAAAACATCCAACAATTAACAATATATCCCACCGCGAAAAACCCTGATCAACAAACCACAAGAAACGAACAGTGACCAGCGCACAAATGCGCACACATTCCCTTTTTCCGATCATGGAAATTGGATCACTCAATCTTTGAATTAATGCAATGGCATCCCGCAGTACCAGCGCCTCGTCCATGAACAGCACATTGCCGTGCCCGGATAACACGCCGTCGCGACACCGACAAAGCGCCCTGTGCCACCACGCCGTAGCCATTACAATCTACCTCCCCTGGCAACAAATAGCCCGTTTCAACATTCGCCGCGTTACAATGGAGATGCGGCGACGGAAACGCGGGCGTATTTAGATTATGCTTTGTCGACACGAACGTGTGGCATCCACCATTTCTGTAGTCTCGCGAGAATAAAGGGCACGGCGATGCGAAGGTTGCCGCGAAACCAGCGGCGGCGGATGCCGATGTCCCGTCCTGATATAGGTTGCCACTATTGGCACGGTAAATATCAGGAGTATTGGCATGGTTTTACAGGTTATACCCTGCGCGGCCCTTGGTGGTACGTTATTAGAATACGAAAAATGCGGATACATTGTGATTTCGCGGCGACAATAACGGGAGCAGGGTGCCCCGTTAATTGCCGTGTGGAGTATATAAAGCGGTATAGCGGGTGCTCCAAAAGGCAGGTGGGGGAGGCGTAGGAATTTATCACGCCCGCGACAATGTGGAAAATCGGTATTGCGGCGCTGTGACTTCAACTGGGAAGCACTGATCTATTTGCGGATGCCGGAGGAGGGAATCGAACCCACACTCTCTTGCGAGAACTGGATTTTGAGTCCAGCGCGTCTGCCAGTTCCGCCACTCCGGCGATTTACTGAGCGGGATTATACGCGAAGGCCGGTGCCATGAAAAGTGGTCAACCGTATGCCGGCGAACGGCAAACATGATTCACAACGTGATATGCGAAAATTGCGGTTGCGGCCATTTACCGTGCCGGGCGGCCTTGACTTGCCGGGAAATTTTGTATATGCTATCGCGTATATGGCAAGGGTGGTCAAACAATCTGTTGTCGGCGGTTCGGCGGATCGGATGTTCCGGGCGTTTTCGGATCGTACGCGTTTACGCATTCTGCATCTGCTGTTAGATGGGGAATTGTGCGTTTGTGATCTGGTTCGCGTGCTGCAGATATCGCAACCCAAAATTTCCCGGCACCTGGCGTACCTCCGCAAATCCGGACTGGTGCAGGCGCGGAAAGATGGCTTGTGGATGCATTATCAACTGGTTCCAGCCGACAGTGATTTTCACCAGAGTCTGATCGATTGCCTGCGCCATTGTTTTAACGCGGTGCCGGAATTGAAACGCGATCGCAAGCGCCTGGGGCCGGAGGCGTGCGGCCCGGAATGTTGCAGTTAATGGCCGGGGAGTCGTTTTTTTATTTGGCCAATATATTGGTTTAGGCATATATAAAAAGGTTGTTTGTCTATGGGGCGTAAGTTGAAAATGCTGTTCCTCTGCACCGGCAATTCCTGCCGCAGTCAGATGGGTGAGGGCTGGGCGCGGCATCTCAAAGGTGATGTCATCGAAGCCTATTCTGCGGGCATTGAGGCACATGGCCTGAATCCCAATGCGGTAAAAGTCATGGCGGAGGCGGGAGTCGATATCAGCGGACAAAGTTCCAAAAAGGTCGGCGAACTGATGGATGTGCCGTTTGATGTGGTCATCACGGTCTGCGGGCACGCCAATGAAACCTGCCCGGCATGGCTGGGAAAAAAGACGCGCATTGTGCATGTTGGTTTTGATGATCCACCGAAGTTGGCTAGGGCGGCTGGTTCCGAGGAAGAAGCATTGAATCATTACCGACGGGTGCGCGACGAAATAAAAACATTTGTGGCCACACTGCCGGAATCGGTATTGTCCGCAACGTCGGAGGCCGGAAAATGACGGAGCATTTATCCCGCAAACTCAATAATCTGGATCGATATCTGACGGTTTGGATATTTGCCGCCATGGCCCTTGGCGTCGCTGTCGGATATTTTATTCCCGCCAGCGCGGGATTCATCCATACGTTTCAGATCGGCACGACGAATATTCCCATTGCCATCGGATTAATTGCCATGATGTATCCGCCGTTGGCCAAGGTGCGCTATGAGCGGCTGGGAAATGTGTTTCGCGATCTGAAGGTGCTGGGAATGTCCTTAGCCTTAAATTGGGTCATCGGCCCGGTGTTGATGTTTGTTCTGGCGATTGCGTTTTTACATGGCTCTCCGGAACTCATGGCGGGTTTGATTCTTGTTGGATTGGCCCGGTGCATCGCGATGGTGATTGTCTGGAATGATCTGGCCGGAGGCGATGCGGAATATGCGGCGGGGCTGGTGGCGTTTAACAGCATCTTTCAGATTCTGCTTTATAGCCTGTATGCCTGGGTGTTTATCACGATTCTGCCGCCGATGCTGGGCTTCAAAGGCAGTGCGGTGGCCGTGACAATCGGTGAGATTGCCGAAAGCGTGGGAATATATCTGGGTATTCCATTTGCGGCGGGTTTATTAACCAGATTGACATTGGTACGCCTGGCCGGGCGGGAATGGTACGAGCAGAAATTTATCCCGCGCATCAGCCCGGTCACGCTTGTTGCGCTGCTATTTACGATACTGGTGATGTTCAGCCTGAAGGGGCGGCTGATTGTTGAAATTCCAATGAACGTGGTGCGTGTGGCGATTCCGTTGAGTGTCTATTTTGTGATCATGTTTCTGGTAAGTTTCTGGCTTGGGCGGAAGAGCGGTGCGGATTATTCCAAAACCACCACCATTGCGCTAACCAGCGCCAGCAATAATTTTGAGCTGGCCATCGCGGTGGCGGTGGCGGTCTTTGGGATCAATTCCGGAGCGGCATTTGCGGCAGTTATCGGCCCGCTGGTGGAAGTTCCGGTCATGATCGGCCTGGTGAATGTGGCATTGTATTTTCAACGCCGCATTTTCAAAGATGCGGTATCGGCTGTTTCCAGCATGAACTCTAATGCGGCGTGTCCGTCGATAATCAGCACGGTTAATGGTTCAAAGTCAATATTACAGAAGGATTCAACACATGTCCCAACCCATTCTCGATGAAGTACGGGCCCGCTATGGTGCCGTGGCGCAATCAAGTCTTTCCAGCGCTGATGCCGGAATAAAAGCGGTTGCGGAATCTTTCGGATATTCGGCCGCGGAACTCGCCGCCATACCTGCGGAGGCCAATATGGGGCTTTCCTGCGGGAATCCAACCGCCATGGGGTCGTTGCGGGCCGGTGAAACGGTCGTTGATCTGGGGTGCGGCGGGGGGTTGGATGTATTTCTGGCGGCGGCCAAGGTCGGGCCGACCGGCAAAGCCATCGGCATTGATATGACGCCGAGCATGATTGACCGTGCGCGGAAAAATGCCGCGCACGGCCCGGATGGCAAGCCTTACAGCAATGTTGCATTTATCCTCGCCACCATTGATCACACCACGCTTCCCGCAGGCACGGTGGACTGCGTGATTTCCAACTGTGTTATCAATCTGGCACCGGATAAATCGGCGGTCATGCGGGAAATATTCCGCATTCTCAAACCCGGGGGGCGCGTGGCGGTAAGTGATATTGCGTTGAAAAAGCCGCTGCCCGCGGAACTGGCTGACAATATTGGTGCGTATGTGGGCTGCATTGCCGGGGCGGTACTGATTGAAGAATATCGTGAACTTCTGGCGAACGCCGGCTTCTCCAACATTGCGGTTATCGACAGTGGAGTAGATCTCAACGCTTATGCCCAGGCCGATGGCCAGGCGGGTTGCTGTTCAGGTCCTATGAATGATGACAGCCATCAGCACCATACCGCGGAAAAAGGCGGATCACGATTACATGTTGTGTCTGCGGGCTGCTGCAATTCTTCCGCGCCGATCAAGCCATTGCACGCGGACATGGCGGATGTGTTGCGGCGATATGATGTCAATGCCTACGCGGCGAGCGTGAAGGTATTTGCGGTAAAAGCCTGATCGCATGATACCTTGTGCGGCCCGTGGTGATGCGTTATTAAAATGCGATAAGTGTGGATACATTCTGATTTCGCGGCAACGATAACGGGAGCAGGATGTCCCGTTAATTGTCGTGTGGAGTATAATCCGGGTAATGGTACGCACGGCGGTGTGCGGGCATTTGGGATGATGCGATCGTATCTATGGCGGAAGAAAACAACGCGGCGAAGGTGGGAACGGTGAAGCGCTGTCGCTGCGGTGGGGAATTTATCTGTCAGAATACGGGTGCCGGGTGCTGGTGTGCGGATTTGCCGCTGATTGCGGGATTGGCCCAGTCGGGCGATGCTTCGGATTGTTATTGTCCGGAGTGTTTGCGGAAGCGGATACGGGCCATGGCCGACGAGAATTTCACTAAATAGAAATCGCCAACGACTTGCGGCAACTTGCTTTCCCCGCCGAATAAACTGGCCGGCGCGATACGCCGCGCCCAAGGTCGGGCTACCGACGGCACCGGACTGAACATGCTTATGGCTGCTTCCTTCCGGACCTGACCAGGTTCACAGTCAACCCGTGCATCGGGCCCGACCATGGCCGGGGCGTACACGCGAGATATGCATCATAGCAGGGATTGGTGTAAGTGGCCAACGACTTTTGATTGCATCATGGATGATTTTGTGCCAGGGGCGACCAGTCACCTGCGCCGAGAAACTCGGCCACTAAATCCCCAGCGCCGCAAGCCAAGTACGAACGAATAACGATTGCAATGCGGCCCAGCGTTAGTGTTACAGAAAACCGAATGAACGCCGGCTATTTCCCGTCGAAGTGATTGCGTCCCTTTTTACGTTCCTGCTTATTGCCCGCGCATGATGCTTAGACCGGTTCTCATAATAAATATCACATGTTTTGAGGCGGTGCGAAATTCCGCATGCATGAATACACGCCACACATGCGGCAAGACTTTTCAGAACTGCTCTAATTTCGTGTTTTCGTTTTGCCACCCCAGCCAACCGGCTGCGGGTTTCCACCGCGCGGCTGCATGACCCCAATGGAATTGTTTTTGCGCAAGCCCTTGGCATGCGTGGCGTAGGCGCAAGCGAACAACAAAGCGGATGGGGGCTTTCGGGCTCATGCCGTCCGGGCGCCACGCATACTTGGAAAATCGCGAGTTCTGAACCGCAGATTCCGCGGATGTTCGCAGATAACGATTCACGAACCGCTGATCCAATATTCGTTCGATGGCATTGTGGTGTTCCGCTTCCAAAAGTCGATGGCCCAATGCTATGCGCTGTGATGGTTTCGCCGATGATGGCAAAAGCTCTGGATCAATTTTTTCCGCCAGTTTGCCGCGGAAGGAACTGATTTTCGCGGGTTGTCAATTCCGAGTTGGCTTGCCATGATGCCCCTCGCCGAGATTAAACAAAACGGGTGGGCGAAAATTTCCTCGTCCCAGCTTTCCAGTCAATCCCCGGATCACATCCCATCTGCGCCCATCGGCGTCATCAGCGGTTGCGTCCGTGCTAAGATGGAATTCAACCTGATTGACGACGATGTTGCGGACTTGCGGCCAGTTCACACTGGGCAATGCAACGCATTCATAAATTGCCGGGTAAAAGTTTGCGGGATCGATCTTGGGTTGTCGCGCATTCCGTAGACCGCCGCGGACCTGCGCCCTTTTCCGGTTCTGCGCAGGCCTGCCTGCGCCCCAGGGGGTGACATTTCTATTGAAACAGCACACTGGGATTGCGGCCCATTTGCAGGTGCCAATGGTCACTGTAAAATATCGACATCTTAATTGCCCCAATCCGTGCAGTAATCGGCATGATGTGTCTTGCGAGGAAAAAAGTAATGTCAACAGATCGAACCGCATGGTCTGACCGATTTCGCGGATTGTGGCAGCGGAAAATCGGAGCCATTGCGGTGGCGGCCATAGCTGCGATGTCGGCGACCGGAAATCTACTATTGGCCGCCCAGTCGCCAAGGCCATTTTGGCTTAGCCGAATTGCACCATTGCCATTGCCGCGGCATCCATTGGCCCGGGCGGAAAAAGATTTTCCATTTTTCAAACACCGGTCCATCGCCACGTCCGGTGTTAACGCATTATTTCTCCCTTTTCATCATGCTTTCCAGCAGCCATCGCACGGATTCAATCGGGCGCAGGCGTTCGCTTTTTTATTCTCACTGGATTTGGATTGGGCACCGGGCAATTATTGCAACCGCCATGCCTATTTCCTTTATAACCGCAGCGGGGCCAATATGGTTCGCCTCCTGCGGCATTATTCCTCTGACGCCATCGCCCGGTATTTTCCCGGCTGGGACGCCACTGTGGCCGTAGGGGGCACGTTGAAACACGGCCCGAATGGCTACACCGCCACGATTGTTCTATACAACCGTTCCGGCCGATTAATCGATACCATGCGTTACAACACTCCGATGTCCTTCTGGAAGTTGCTGGGGACGGTGGATGTCGGCTTTATGACTTACGTGAAGGAGCCGCCATCGCCGGCGCTGGCGCAGTATCTGTGTCAGCCCCGATGCCGCGATATGCGGTGCCTGACGGAATTGGGGAAGGCGGCTTTTCTGCCAATACAGTCAACGCGGGCATTTGCGTTGTTCCGAAAGGTGCTGAAGCTTGATCCGCATTTTGCGGAGGTGCGCTATTGGTTTGAGAATCAGGCGGCTTGGCGGGGAACCGACGGTTATGACAAGCTGCAGGCCGAGATTGCCGAAGCCCTGAAAGACCGCCTTTTGCCATACGCAGCACAGGTCTTAGATCCGGCGGCCTGTCAAAATAAGCAATTGGCTCAGGCATTGGCTACACTTGAACCGTCAATATTGGCCGAATCGAAGAAACTCACCGGAGCCAACTCACCGTTGGTTCTCACTGAAGAATTAAATTGGAAAACATATAAACCCTGGGATGTGCCGGCACTTCTGCGCAAGGCTACACGCGTTGCTGGTAAATATCCTAACGATTACAACCTGCTTTCAGATTTGGCATACTTGTATAACAACCGACACCTCGGCGTTGACGACGATGCGGATATGGCCGCGTCGATTGCATCAGTGGCAATGCGTGACCGTTGGATGACGGGAACGCTTGTTAAGCAAAGCGCCCGCCGCGACTTGGCTGCAGCAGCTTATGAGACCGGTCATTTCGGTATCGCGGCAACGCTGTATCTCCAATCCCAAACACCACATAATCTTGGCTGTGGGTTCTGGTCGTTGGCCGAAATGGGCCAATTTCACCTAATTTTACGTCTTTGGCCCTCAATACTCCGCCGCCAGCCCAAAGCGGCAGACTCCGTGGTGCCCGCGTACGCTTTTGCCGCAGCAATGTGCGGCGACCAGGCGGATTTGACCCACACTATCAAGGCCTACCCGAGCGTTCTTCAACAGCAGGGAATTTTCGATGCAATGCGGTATTGTTCCGTTCGCCTTTCGGGCGGCGACACTTCACACTTCGTGCTCGGTCAACCCGTGGAGGAAGTTCCGGGGTTTAATATTCACCTGTATATCCAAGCCGAACGCGATCTTGCGCATCATAGTGAGCGACATGAACGAGGGTCGTTGAAATTGTTTGTGGTTTCGCCGTTCGACAGGATAATTTGGGAGTATTTTGACGCGTATACCGGGCAGGAGGCGCATCCGGAAGCCGATGACCACAGCTTTTACGACGCATTGTTGTGGTTGCATCCGGGCGATCCGTGGGCTAAGCGAGCGATGAGAAATTATCTCGCCCGGGTTCAGAACAACCCTCCCCCCGAAATTAATCCCAATTATTTGCTGTCGCTATTCGCGCCGTTGGAGAAATACAAACATAACGAGATTGGACAAATTGCGTTTAATCGCACGGTCTTTTTCCTGCCGGTTCGAGATATCAGTCCCTTCGATGCGGTTGCCGCCGTGCACGAACTTGTGCAGCAATCGCGCTTCAAAACGGCGGCGCGCCTTGCCCATTTTCTCGAATGGTACGCATACATCTGCCAAGGACCGGGACTGACGCAACTGGCACGGCACGTCGTTTACCTGGTTAGACAAGCTAAGAAGAATGCCAAGAAATAAGTCCTGCAATCGAGCAGTGTTTATGCACAAAGGGCGTGGCAATTTTTCCGGGCAGCAGGCAGAACCGGAGGCGGAAATGCCTTCGGAAGTGGGATGTTTGGTCTTGGATGCTCGCACCGCAGAAGACCGCCCGGATTTATTGCCACGCCCTGCACAAAGGGCGTGGCAATTTTTCCGGGCAGGTCTAATTTGGTAGTATAAATGGATGGCAACCGTGTGGTTGCGGGCATTTTAGAGGGCCATGGACTGGCCCAAG
>JAJYZY010000098.1 GCA_021799715.1 Planctomycetota bacterium
TGGAGATGGCCATGGCGATAAATTTGGGGGGCGGGACCATTTCATAAAGCACGCCGTCAATGCGGTAGCGCATTTTGAATTCGGTTTCAAAGGGTTCAAAGTGAATATCCGAAGCGCGTTCCTTAATGGCCTGCATGAGCACGGTGTTGAGCAGGCGCTTGACGGGGTTGGCTTCCGCGAGTTCCTTGAGGGTGTCCAGGTCGATGGAATCGCCGCGATTTTCAAGGGCTTTAAGCGTGGAATCCGAACCGATTTCAGACATTAAATCGGAAAGGGAATCCTGCTTGGTTTCATAATACCGCCCGAGAATCTTGGCGACCTCTTCGGGGTCGGCAATGCAGGTGACAACCTTGAAGCCCATGAGGGTCTGCAGATCATCCACCACGCGGAAATTATCCGGAGAATCCAGGGCGATGGTGAGCGTTTTGGTTTTTTCATCAAAGGCGATGGGGACAACACGATACACGCTGGCCATCTGGGAGGGAATTTGTTTGACCAGGTCCGGGGATAGATCACGACCCGCCAGATCAATAACTTCAAAACCACGCTGGGCGGCCAGGGCAAAATTCAGATCCTTCTGGGAGATCATGCCAAGTTCAACGAGCACCTGCCCGATGGGGGTATTGAGGTGCCGCGCTTTCTGCTGGGTTTGCACAGCCAGGGCCTGATGGACCTGCTCGCGTGTCAGGCGGCCCATTTTAATCAGAACGCGGCCAAGCGGACGGTCTTTGAGCTGATCCACCGGCGGCATGGACCCCGGCTTGGCTTCCGCCGGGTTGGGCATGGGCTTGGGTGTACCGGGTTTTGGCGCTGGGGGCTGTTCAGCCATGATCACTCCATAGTAGCGCGGCGTTGCCGCCGGGACGAGGTTACAGGGGACAGGGGACAGGTTACAGGGGACAGGTTACAGGGGACAGGTGTTGGGTTACAGGGAATAGTACCGGCGTTGTTCATCGACGGAAATACACCGCAAAGACGCAAAGAACGCAAAGGTGATGGTTCATTGATCATCGACCGTTGGCTACAGCCTTCCGGCTTCTGGCTTCTGCCTTCTGCATTCCGTATTCTGTATTCTGTATTCTGCATCGTCATACTTTCACCATTCCCGGCGGCATCGCGGCGGCACTATGCCGCCGGCTAAATTCCGCCCCCGCCGTCTACGGCCGACCACCGGGTTATCACCACGGTGCTTTAACCGCCTTCTAACTCATGACTCCTGCGTTCTGTTCCATCCCCCGTCCACTGTCTTCTATCGTTTTATCCCGCGGCGCGGCGCGATCCGCCATTTCCCGGCGTGTCATCTTTTTCCGTATCGGGCCGATCCAACCTGGCACCCATGCGCTCGGCAAGGTCGGCAGGATGGCGGGCCTTGTCCACCGCGTCTTCAGCGCTGACTTTGCCGGAACGATACAGTTCCAGCAGGTGATCATCCAGCAACTGCATGCCGAATTTTTTACCGGTCTGAATGGCCGAGTCAATACGGAACGTTTTATTTTCACGAATCATGTTCGCGATGGCCGGGGTAATGACCAGAAATTCATACGCGGCCACCACGCTGTCGGTATCGGATCGCGGCAGCAACGCCTGACTGAGAATAGCCAGAAGCGTGGTGGACAACTGCACGCGAATCTGTTCCTGCTGACTGACGGGAAACGCATCGACGACACGGTTGATGGTACTGGCGGCACCGGAGGTGTGCAGCGTGGCGAAGACCAGGTGGCCGGTTTCAGCGGCGGTGATGGCGGAACTGATGGTTTCCAGATCGCGCATTTCGCCGACCAGAATAACGTCGGGGTCCTGCCGCAGCACGCGCCGCAGGGCTTCGGAAAATGTCGTCACATCGCTGCCATGGCCGACTTCACGCTGCGTGACCATGCTTTTTTTATGTTCATGGTAATATTCCAGCGGGTCTTCAACGGTTTGGATGTGGCGTTCAAAATTTTCATTGACGTAGTTAACCATCGTGGCCAACGACGTGGTTTTACCGGAACCCGTGGGGCCGGTGACCAGAAACAGGCCGCGCGGACGGCGGCATAGTTCAGCGCATATCGGCGGCAGGCCGATTTCATCAAACGTCAGAAGCTTGTACGGAATTTTACGCAGCACAATGGAAACATGACCCTTTTGACGGAAAACCGCCACGCGGAAGCGGGCCTTGGCCAGGCCGTCGGAACTGGCAAACGCGAAACCAAAGTCGGTGCTGCCGGTTTCCTGCAATTCCTGCTGCCCGCGGTCGGGGGTGATGGATTTCATCAGGGCCATGGTGTCTTCCGGTTCCAGGGATTTGGTGGCCAGGTCCCGCAGGTGGCCATGCAGGCGCAACACCGGAGGCCGCCCGACATGCAGATGCAAATCGGAGGCATTTTTCTTAATGGCTGTTTCCAGCAGACGGTCAATAAGAATTTGCGACATCGAAGCTTGTTTCCTTAAAACCGGCGGCCACCAGCGCGCCGCCACATAAACGTTCCTGAAGTATTATAGCAATTATAACCATAGCGGCGTTTTGTTTTTGCGGTCGTTACTCCGCCACCACACCTTCGGTCTGCGTCACCCGCGCGATTTCCTTCGGCGTGGTCACGCCGTTAAGCACTTTAATGCGTCCATCTTCCAGCAGCGTTTTCATTCCGTTGGCGACGGCTACTTTCCGGATCGCGGAGGAACTGGATCGTTTGAAGGCCAATTCCCGAACTTCCGTGCTCATCATCATCATTTCAAATATGCCGATGCGCCCCCGGTAGCCGGTGTTGTTGCAGGCGGAACACCCGACGGCCTTATAAATTTTCTTGCCGGCCAAATCTTTATCCGTCATGGCCAGCAGGGCCATGAGTTTACGGTCTGGATCGGGATCAACCTGTTTGCACTGTTCGCAAAGCGTGCGGATCAGACGCTGGGCCATGACGGCCTGAATCGAAGAGGCCACGAGAAATGGCTTCACGCCCATATCAATCAGACGGGTAATGGCGGATGGGGCATCATTGGTGTGCAACGTGCTGAAAACCAGGTGCCCGGTTAATGCGGCCTGCACAGCCACATCCGCCACTTCCCGGTCACGGATTTCACCAACGAGAATGATATTGGGAGCCTGCCGCAACATCGAACGGAGAATTTTGGCGAAACTCAAGCCGATGCTTTCCCGCACCTGGCACTGATTAATCCCGGCGAAATTATATTCGACCGGGTCTTCGGCGGTAATGATTTTGCGGTCAGGAGTATTGAGTTCCGCCAAAGCGCCGTAAAGCGTGGTGGTTTTTCCCGACCCGGTGGGGCCGGTGACCAGAAAAATACCGTTGGGGCGGGAGATAATGCGTTTGAAGCGATTGTAATCATCTTCCTCAAAACCCATGCGTTGAATACCGATTTTAACATTATCCGGCCGCAGGATACGCAGCACGATGGATTCACCGTGGTAGGCCGGCAAGGTGCTGACACGGAAATCGATATCCGAGCCGTCCACACCCATTTTAATGCGGCCGTCCTGCGGAAGGCGGCGTTCGGCGATGTCCATTCCGGACATGATTTTGATGCGGGCAATGACAGAATTCTGCATCTGCTTGCGGAGGTTGTCGCGCTGCACGCAAACGCCGTCAATGCGATAGCGCACGCGGATGCGGTCTTTCATGGGTTCAATGTGAATATCGCTGGCGCGGGCTTTGACGGCTTCGGTGATGATGGCGGAAACCAGACGGATAATCGGGGCTTCTTCGCCGTCCTTGGTGACTTCCTTCACCGACATATCCATGGATGTTCCGCGATCCATGCTGATTTTGCGGATCATCTCATCAATGGATTTCTGTTCTTCAGAAAAGAGCCGCTCAATATGTTTTTTTATTTTGCTTTTTACCGCGAGGCACGTTTCCAGGGGCTTATTGAGGCGGAAGCGAAGGGCTTCAAGGGTTTCAAGATCGTTGGGGTCGCCGATGACGATGCGGAGTTTTCCACCCTCTTCACCCAGGGGCAACACCTGATGGCGTTTGATCAGATCGGCCGGCAGCAGGCGGAAATCGCTGACCGCCATGGTATTTTTATCCAGATCAATATATTCCATGTCATTTTGAATGGCCATGGCTTTGGTGACATCTTCCTCCGAGGCGATTTTGGATTCAACGAGGACTTCTTCAATGGGTTTGAAGGATTTGCGGGCTTCCTCCTGCGCTTTGGCGGCGGCGGGCGGTTTAATGGATCCCATTTCCACAAGAATTTCGGTCACATCTTTACGTTTGCGAGCCATGCAGCACCTGCCAAAAATTTAAGACATTGCGTATCCTAGTTTGAATGCCGCCGGAGTCAAGGATAAAAACTCACAGCCCGCCCCGCAGGGCAATTTTCCGGGCAGGCTTGGCGGCGGGTTTGGCGGGTGCGGCGGGCGGCGCGTTGCCACCGGCACTGCCGGCGGCCTCCGAACTTAATTCGGCGGATGCCCGCGGCGCGGCGTCGCGTTGTACTTGCGCCGCCGAGAGGCTGATGCGCTTTTTCTCCAAATCCACCGCCAGTATTTTCACCTGAATTTTATCACCTGGCTTGACGACTTGCCCGGCGTGGGAAACGCGATGCGTGGCGAGTTCAGAAATATGGATCAACCCCTCCACACCCGCGGCAAGTTCGGCGAACGCGCCGAAATCCATGAGTTTGGTAATCGTGGCGGCCGTGACCATGCCCACGGGGAAATCTTCCACCGCGCTGGACCACGGGTCTTTCTGCAACTGCTTAAGCCCCAGGGAGACGCGTTTTTTTTCCTTATCCACCGCCAGAACCATTACCTGAACCCGATCTCCGGGTTTAACAACTTTCGTGGGGTCGGCCACACGGGTATGGCTCATGGCCGAGACATGCAGCAGGCCGTCAACGCCGCCGATATCCACAAAAGCGCCGTATGCCTGCACACTGCTGATCACACCTTCGCGAATCTGTCCGGTGGCCAGTTCGCTCCAGGTTTTTTCGCGGTCAACGGCGGCCTGCTGTTCCAGAATTTCCCGGCGACTGACCACCAGTTTGCGTTCGGAACGATCCACCTCAATGACCTGACACTTTATTTTTTGCCCCACCAGCGCGTTAAGATCGGAGTTGAAACGGATATCCACCTGTCCGGCGGGCATAAAAGCGCGAATGTTATTGATTGTGACTTCCAGGCCGCCCTTATTTGAACCGGTAACCATGCCTTCGACCACATCACCTTCATGCAGTTCATCCCAAGAACCGTGGTTGACCGCGCCACGGCGCGACAACATCACCAGACCTTCACGATTGTCGTAACCGGTGAAGGTAAAGTCGTATTCCTGCCCGATGACAGGTTCTTCCTGGTGCTCCATGAATTGTTCCAATGGAACCACGCCCTGCGATTTTCCGCCCAGATCAATAAAAATACTGCGGTCGCGAATGGCAATAACGCGGCCCCGGCGATCACGGCTGCCGGCGACGGGGGCATCGGGCGCAGCGGCCCGGGGCCGACCACCGCGCATGGGCCGCGACGGATCAAGGTTGTCTTCCGCATTCGATGCGGGTTTGGACACCGATTTCAGCAGGTCTTCCATGGACAAACCGCCCATGGCTTCGGAGACAGCCTGATTAATATCTTCACCGGGTGTTCCGGAAAACAGGGAACCGGAGCCAATACTTTCACCTGACATGAGCAACCCTCAAACGTAATGAAAAAACGTCGGATACATTCCCGATTATTGTACCATCCAGAGCGGCATGAAAAAACCCTGCCGCGACAATCATGATGACCATTGCACCTGTGCGCCATTCACTGCTTTCTTGATTTTCCCCAGAAAAAAGGGTTGTTCGCCCAGCGTCCGCAGATGCGTCATGATGGAGCGCGTATACGCCGGGCTGGCCACAATGACATAACCAATGCCCATGTTGAAAACATTGAACATTTCTTCGCGTTCAACCGGGCCGTTCTTCTGCAGGTACTGAAAAATCGGCGGAATGGGCCAGGCGTCGCGATTGATTTTCACCGCCATGCCGTCGGGCAGAACCCGCGGCAGATTGCCGGGCAGGCCGCCACCGGTAATGTGGCTCATGGCTTTGACCACATGATGGCGTTTGTATTTGTTCAGCACACTGAGGACGGATTTCACATAAATGCGCGTGGGGCGCAGCAGTTCGTCTCCGAGGGTACGGTTGAATTCCGGAATCATGGTGTCTGTGGAGAGACCCAGCTTATCAAAACAGATGCGCCGCACCAGGGCATAGCCGTTGGAATGTATGCCGCTGCTGGCCAGACCAATAACGCTGTCGCCCAGGGCCACGGCCGAGCCGTCAAGAATATTCTTCCGCTCCACCACGCCCACCGCAAAGCCCGCCATGTCAAATTCGCCGGGGGCGTATACTGCCGGCATTTCGGCGGTTTCCCCGCCCAGCAGGGCCGCGCCGGATTCCACACATCCATCGGAAATGCCTTTGACCATCTGCGTAGTGATTGCGGGGTCCAGCTTATGAACCGCCAGATAATCCAGAAAAAACAGCGGCTCACCGCCCTGCACAATCAGATCATTGACGTTCATCGCCACGAGATCAATGCCGACGGTATCATATTTTTTCATTTCCGCGGCCACTTTTATTTTCGTTCCCACACCGTCGGTGCAGGCGATGAGCACCGGTTCCTTGTAATTGCGGGCGAAAATTTTTTCGTTGAAATCCAGCCGGAACAACCCGGCAAAAGCCCCCCACTTGCCCAGAACGCGCGGGCCGTAGGTGCGGGCGCACAGATGCTTAATCTGATCCACCATGGCGTCTCCGGCGTCAATATCGACGCCCGCCTGCTTATACGTCAACGATGTTTTTTTTTCCGGCTTCATGGTGCAAAAGTCTACCTTAAGATCATTGCCATGGCGAGCGCCAAACGTCGGCGGCATCATCAAGCGGCGCGTTGCCGCGCCCCCGCCATTGATTATGTTTCATGAACCGCGTTTTATTCCCGCGGCGTGACGCCCGATTTACCATCCGCTTCGGGCGGCCCATCATCGATATCCTGCGGGTCCAGGGGCCGTGTTACGCTATACCGCCCCTCCATCCATTGATTCAGATCCACCAGCCGACATCGCGGCGAACAAAACGGAAATGCATCACTGGCGATATCGACGGGCTTTTTGCAGATCGGGCACGTTCGCAGCGGAATATTGGCTGGAGCATCAGTCATGAGCACGCGTTTCCTTGCCCGATGGGCGGTTTTCCTGGCGCTTATTTCTTAGCGGATTTTACCGCTTTGGGGGTTGCCGCAGATTTTGATTCCGCCGCCGGCGCACTTGCGGCGGCCGCGGGCGCAGCGGATGGCGCTTTTTCCGCGGGCCGGGAATCGGATTTGGCTTCTGATTTGGCACTTCCCGCGCCATCGGCTTTCGTGCCCGCGGCGGTTGCCGCAGCCGCTGATTCCGGTTTCCCGACATCGGCTTCTTTTTTCGCCGCGGCCTGGTAATGCTCGGAACGATAATCCGTCTCATAAAATCCGCTGCCGCGGAAAATAATTCCCGCCCCCGCGGAAATAAGCCGCTTTACGGCGAGTTTGCCGCATTTGGGACATTTTTTTATCGGTTTGGCACTGATGGACTGAAATTCTTCAAATTCGTGACCGCATTTCTCGCAGCGATATTCATACGTTGGCATGGCTTGGTCTCCAGAGGTTTTTCTTACACGGCGAACAATGGAAAGCGCGGTTTGCTGCGCGGCGGCAAAAAGTCGGCCGCCGCGGAATCCATATTCGCCGCGCGATTATTCCTTCATACTGACTTTTACCTTCGCGGGGCGGAGGATTTTATCTCCCATCATGTAGCCGCGCTGAAAACTCTGCACGACCGTCATGGGTTCCATGGCCGCATTGACTTCCCGCGCGATGGCCTCATGCCGATTCGGATCAAAGCTCTGTCCGGTGGGATCAAAACCTTCAATGCCTCGTTTCTGGAGCACCTTTTTCAATTCGTCATACGTGATTCTAACGCCCTGCAGAAGCGTGGCCGCATCGGTCTTGGCCGGATCAACCCCCAGCGCGGTTTCAAAATGATCCAGCACATCCAGGAGGTCTTTGGCAAACGCGCCCTCGGCATTGCGGCGGGTTTCAAGAATTTCACCGCTGCTGCGCCGGCGCAGATTGTCAAAATCCGCCTGCCACCGCAACAGCCGTTCCCGCAGATCGTTGGCTTCGGCAATGGCGGCGGCCAGGGCCTCGCCCTGCCGGGTTTCATCATCGGAGCCGGCCTGCTGTTCGGAATTTTGTACCGGCGATTCGTCGACCGGATCGGATTCGGGATGTTTATGTGTCATGTGTTCACCTCATTTTTACAATTCATTGATGTTCGGACGGAATTACTTTTTCTTATCTTTCCGCGGCTCTTCTGATTCCTGCGTGCCGACGAGATAATCTTTGAGCTTGTCGAAAAAACTGGTCTGGGCTGGCAGAACATCACGTTCTTCCGTGGCGGCGAACTCGCGCAGCAATTGCTCCTGCTGTTTGTTGAGTTTACGGGGCACTTCCACGGTAATCGCGGCGATGAGGTCTCCGGTGCGCCCGCCCCGCAGGTCCGGCAGCCCCAGCCCCTTGACCTTGAGAACCTGACCCGGTTGCGTGCCGGGGGCCACATGCAGGGAGGATTTTCCAAACAGCGTGGGAATTTCCACATCCGCGCCCAGGGCGGCCTGGGCCATGCTGATGGGCACTTCCACGAGCAGATTATCATCCTGCCGATGGAAAAATGGATGTTCCTTCACCTTCACGTACACATGCAGATCGCCGCGATTGCCGCCGCCTTCGCCCGGCTCGCCTTCGCCGCGCACGCGCACCGCCTGCCCGTCATGAATGCCGGCCGGAATTTTCACCACTATTTTCCGGTTTAACGGCGAACGCCCGCTGCCGTCGCAATCCGGACATGGCTTATCAATGGTGGACCCCTGC
>JAJYZY010000099.1 GCA_021799715.1 Planctomycetota bacterium
ACAGGTGCATCTTTGGCCGGAAGTGAGAAAGGCGGACACCAAGGCGGTGTACGCGGCCGCCCGATGGTTTGAGCTGTCCATAATCACCAGCGGGTTGTTGCCGCCCATTTCCAGTGCCAACATGCGGTGCGGAAATTTCAATTGCCGACGCAACAATGCCTGCCCCGCGGCGACCGATCCGGTGAAGAAAACGGCATCAATTTCAGGATTATTGGATAACAGCTCGCCAACGGAACGGCCGCCCTGTATCAGATTCAGCACACCGGGGGGCAGGCCGGCTTCCCGCCAAACCTGGCACATGAATTCGCCAGTAAGCGGCGTTCTCTCACTGGGCTTGAAAACGATGGTATTCCCGGCCAGCAGCGCGGGAATGATGTGGCCATTGGGCAGATGTCCCGGCATATTAAACGGACCGAAGACTGCCGCTACGCCGTGCGGCTTGAAACGGGTGGCGGCAACCCCGTCACCGGTGTTGATGCGGGTTTCGGCCCGACGCGCGGCCTGAGCCGCCAGGCTGTGATCAAGCTTGGCGATCATGGCGGAAACTTCGGTGTGCGTTTCCCAAAGTGGTCGCGCGGTTTCCAGGGCCATGATCCGGGCCATGGATTCGGCACGGTCCTTCAGCCGTGCGGCGAAAGCGGCCGCGATTGCTTTTCTGTCCGCGACTTGCCATGCCGACAGGGCATTCCGCGCTGCCGCCACCGCCTGCTGAATTTGCCGTGCCGTTGCCGCCGCGCCTTGCCACAGCAACGTGTTATCCCATGGCGAACGGGATTCCATGGTTTCACCCTGACCGGCGACCAAGCGATCCCCAATCCATAAGCTGCCAATCTGAATGCTCATGGTGCACTCCCGGTTGCCCGCATGGGGACAAGCCGCACTGCATCACCGGGGGCAATATCCAATATGTCCGCTACTTGGGAATCCAGCTTGATGCTTTGGTCATCGACGCACTGAATTGCCGCTTTACACGCGCGAAACGCCATGCGGGCGTTGGACACCAGATAATCTTCCGCGCCAAGCGGCAATGATGCGGTGCCGGCGAATATTGCCGTGCGGCTTTCGCGCACAGCGCGAATTTTGTTTATATCGCAGCCGTAAACGGCACCAGCTTCAAAAATATCGACCAGTTTTTCAAAAGTGAATCCCTCGTCAGTGAGAATTTTCAACGCCGGTTGCGTATCCGGATGCACCTTGCCGATCACCTGCTGGGCGGCCGGGGGAAGCAATGGAACATACAAAGGATATTTGGGCATTAAGTTGGCGATGAATTCTTTATCGGCCATGGTCAGGTAATCCGCCTGCGGGAAATCGACATCAAAAAAATGCCGGCCCACGGCATCCCAGAAAGCCGAGCGGCCCTGCGTGTCAATGACACCGCGCATTTCCGCGATAACGTGTGGATCAAAGCGTTGCGGGCATTGGGCCATGAAAAGAAAGCGGACCAGGGATAAAAAGCGGCCATTGCCATTCTTGCGCCATTGCGGCAGAAGAAAAAGACTGCCGACAATAGCGGGACCGTCATAACTGATGGTCAATTCGAGGATCGGGATATATTTATCCACGTTTAACATGGCGCTGCAATGGCGCTCTTCCCGCAGACGATAACTGTAAAATGGATCAAAACCGCCAACTTTGGAAACCACGCCGCACACCCCCACGGCACGCCGGGAATCTGTATCGTCCAATACGAATAAATATGTTTCACCACGCGGCTTATCCACTTTCAAACTGAAGGCCAGTTCACTTTCCTCAATGCGGCGCTGCAGCACTGCGCGGTTTGGCGGCAACGTGGTCATGCCGTAACCGGTCTGGCCGGCAAGATCAAACAGGGCGTCGAGGTCGGCGGCGCGAATCGGGCGGATAAACACCATACGCATTCTCCATCAGTTGTCGGCACACGCCAGAAGGGTTGATTCAAGAATTTGACATACTGTTTCGATGTCCGGTTCCGTGACCACCGGTACCGGCGGCAACATGCGTATGCGGGCGGGCTGGCTGCCGGCATAAAACGCGATAACGCCGGAATCGAATAACGTTTTCAAAACCAGCCTGGCTTTCATTTCCGAGCCATCCAGGGGGGTAAACGCGATCATGGCTCCGATGCCGAATGGGCCGCTTATCAGGTGCGGGTGGCGCGTGGAAATTCTTTTCAGACGCTCAATGAACACATCATGAATGCGCATGTTGCGGCCGTGCGCGCCAAACAGATCACCCTCCAACATGTTGTTGAGAATTACTTTTGCCGCCTCAATGGCGGATGCCGCCGCAGTAAACGTCTGGCTTAACAGGCCCGGCCGTGGTTTGAATGCGGGGGTAAAAAGCGTGGCGCACAGTTGGGTGAGTTTTCCAACCGTGACCACATCCGCCCAGGATGACAGATCAAAATGTTGAAACGCGAACGGGCGGCTGGTGCGGCCAAAGGTTTGTATTTCATCAAACCATACGGCAATGTCTCCGGCTTTTAATTCAGTCAGCAACGCCAGAAAGAAATCATGATCGCCAACCCAATAGCCGCCTTCACCCAGAATCAGTTCAATGCACATTGCGGCATGTTGGCCCGGATACCGGTTCAAATATGCCCGCAACGCGGCCACAGCTCGTCCGGTGCTTCCCCTGGGATCCGCAGAATCAAAAAAAGGCACGTAATCCACCGCCAGAGTTGTTGGCAATCCGGCGCGATATTGCGGTTTATCGGTTATTTGCGACAAGGCCATCGTGCGACCGCAAAAGCCATGCTCAAAAGCCAATATCCGCGTGCTTCCGGGTTTATGCTGGAATGCAAGCTTCAGGGCATTTTCATTGGCCATCGCACCGCTGGTGGTTAGAAAGCAATGTTCCAACCTGGATCTCGCGGACCGGGCCAACTGCAGCAATAGCGATTCGACAGCAAGCGAATCCGTGTTTTGCTGCAAATTGCCCTGCATCACCGTGTCGGAAAGCGCGGCGGTAACGCCGCTTTGCAAAAGTTCTGGGCTCCCATGGCCCAGAAAATGCACGCCGATGCCGCTGATGAAGTCATATTTCACACTGCCGTCGGCAAGTTCCACCAGAGCGCCACGCCCCATGCCGCTGCCAAGATATGGAAAGTACAGTCCGCCGGCACGAGCCTGGGAAAACTCCTCGATAAGCCGGGCGTAATCCACAGCCCGCGCCGGATCGGCAGGTTTAATGCCCGTAAGCTTCTTTTGATGATCGCGCAAAGCCGCCGCCAAAAGTTCCCGGGCTTCCAGCACGCGCGGATCGGTTGCCAGTTGCTCTGCGATTAAAGCTGCCATAACCAACCTCCGGCCGTTGCCGCATCCGTGACCTATGTATTGTATCGGCTAATTGCGCTCCGGCGCATATTGGCATATCGATTATTGGCCGCGGGGTGCGCCGGAGGCATCATGATGTCATGGCTGAAATTTCCGGTGCCCGCTGCGCAGCGGCTATGTGATGGCCACAAACCGCAATGGAGCATCTTTCCATTCACCGGCGTAATCAATTCCGATGCGCGGCGTCGTGATTGTTTCCAGGTGATATTGCCAATCTTTTACAATGTACAGATCATCGCCGGTCAGATCCAGACCGCGATCGGCCAGTGTGATGTCAAATGCCCGCGCCAATTTTCCGGGACCGGAAAGCGACACGTTCCAACGATCCATCGGCTCGGCTCCGCGCAACAGTACGGCCTGGGCATCGCCTTCCGCCGCGGTAACAATATTGAGCATGTGATACATGCCATAGATCAGATAGACATACGCATAGCCGGGCGGGCCGAACATGATTTCAGTGCGGCGCGTGCGGCCTTTGGAGGCGTGGCATGCCAGATCATGCGTACCCACATAAGCCTCCGTTTCCGTCAGCAATGCCGCGCGCCGCACCCCATTGATCGTGCGCACCAGTACGGCACCAATCAATTCTCTGGCCACGGTCTCCGCGCTGCGGCCGAAAAACGCCCGGTCGGGTTTTACGCCGCGATATTGGGCAAATGCCAGTACTTTCATGGCCAAGGCTCCATTATTCATGCCACCGGGGAAACAGTTTATCGGGCAGGATAAGCATACAATATTCCCCGCGAGATGCTGAAAATGACCATTTTTTGCTTCCACCGCCAACTGCGATTAAAATATCAGGTTCGGTATTGGTTGTGAACAGGCGGTCCGGTTATGAGTAAAACGGTGTGGATGGATGGTCGGCTGGTTCCCATGGAACAGGCGGCTGTGAGCGTTTTTGATCATGGACTGCTTTATGGGGATGGAGTATTTGAGGGCTTGAGGCAATACAACGGCCGCGTGTTCCGGATGGCGGATCATCTCAAGCGGCTGTATAACTCGGCAAAAGCCATACGACTGGAAATACCGCTTTCAGCGCACGATATGGGCGAAGCGGTATCTGCGACATTGCAAGCCAATAAGCTCACGGATTCATATATCCGGCTGCTGGTGACGCGCGGGATCGGGGCGCTGGGCATATCCCCGGCCACATGCAGCAAGCCTTCGATTTTTATTATTGCCGATGCCATTAAGATGTATGCGGAGGAAACCTACCGCAACGGCATGGCGATCATTACCGCCAGCACCCCGCGAATCGCCGCGGCGGCCCTGTCGCCGAAAATAAAGAGTCTCAATTACCTCAATAACATCATGGCCAAATGGGAAGCCATAGACGCCGGGGTGCCCGAGGCGGTCATGCTTAACCCGCTGGGATTTATATGCGAATGCACGGCGGATAATATTTTCATCGTGCGGGACGGCCAATTGCTGACACCCGCGGAAGAAAGCGGCATTCTGCTGGGCATTACGCGCGAGGTGGTACTGGAGCTTGCGGTATCGGCGGGAATTCCAACCCGCCAGACCAACCTGACCCGCTATGATTTATACACCGCCGATGAATGTTTTCTTACCGGCACGGGCGCTGAAGTCGTACCGGTTACCAGTGTGGACAAACGGATGATAGGCGACGGAAAAGTCGGGCCTATCACGCGGAACCTCACCGGCGCGTTTCATGATTACGCGCGTAACGGCGGCAACACGGGGGCGCACGCGGTTATCGCGGCGCGGAGCCAACTGGGCACGGGCGTATAAATCCGGCGGGCTTTCACCGCTGGTTTTAATCCGGCCGGAAGGCGATTACAATACGCAATGATGGATGTTGTTGACCTTGCCGTGCGCAGAACTTGATCGGACGAAAAGCCATGCCGATTTCGCTGGAAATTATGCCGTTGGATCCGGTGGAACCCCCGCCGCCGCCGCCAAAGACCATGGTGGTGCGTTACGGCTACCTGAAACTGATCGGTGAATTTCAAAGCGACATCAAGGAAAAGGTGGGTTGCGGCTCGCGGGTGGTAGTGCGGACGAGCCGGGGTGTGGAAATGGCGGAGATGCTCACCACGGTATGTGGGAACGGCGGTTGCAATAAATCCATTACACGG
The DNA here is from genome assembly GCA_021799715.1 of Planctomycetota bacterium. The sequence continues at coordinate 5,417 of JAJYZY010000099.1, forward strand.
GAAACACTGCTGAATTACATTGATCAATCCGGCGGGAGGGATTTTCCATTTTCCGACAGCGGCCGGGTACTCCGCCTGGCGACGCCGCAGGATATGTCGGAGCAGCAGCGGTTGGACAGCCAGCGGGGGGAATATCTGAAAATTTCGCGCAGTATGGTGGAAGTGCACCGCGTGCCGATGAAAATCGTGGATGTGGAATTTCTGCTGGGCGGCGAAAAAGTTGTTTTTTATTTTGTCAGCGAACATCGGGTGGATTTCCGGTCACTGGTGCGGGACATGGCGCATCAGCTCCATGCGCGGATTGATCTGCGTCAGGTTGGCGCGCGGGATGAGGCGCGGCTGGTAGCGGATTATGAAAAGTGCGGCCAGCATTGCTGCTGCAAACAGTTTCTCAAGGTGCTCACTCCCATTTCCATGCGCGCCGCCAAAGTGCAGAAGGCCACGCTTGATCCCGCGAAAATCAGCGGCCGATGCGGTAGGCTTATGTGCTGCCTGCGTTATGAAGATGAAACCTATGAGGATTTGCGCAAGCGCCTGCCACGGAAACATTCACGCGTGCGCACCGCGAATGGGGAAGCCTGGGTGCTGGACGGACAGATCCTCACCCAACTGGTGTTGGTGGAATATGACAACGGCAATCAGGCAGCAGTGCCGATGGAAAGCATTGAGGCCTTTGATCTGGCCAAACCGTTGAATGCCAGCGGACGGACAATGCAATTTCCCGGCGACGGCCAGGATGCCGCCCCGGAATTGCCTCGGCGCGGCCCGGAAAATCTTAAACCCACCGCGCCGGGGCCGATGCGCGGCAGCGCCAGGCAAGACGCGAAGGCTCCCCCATCGCAGGGGCACCGCGACCCGAAAAATCCCAACGCCCTGCCGATGCGCAATACCGGCGGCAATAACAACAGTAATCGCGGCAACAACAATCGAGGCGAGCGCGGCCCCCGGCAGGCCCCGCCGCGCCGTGGAGATCAACAACCTCCGCGCCGCAGTCCATCCGCGGATGCCGATGCGCAATCGCCTAAACCGCCGCCGAAGGAACCGTAAAACATCTCTCATCCCATGCGCGGCGGCACACATTTAAGCCAATCGCTTATTGACATAGAAACAAGGGGAATATTCATGGCCAAGTGGTTAGTGAAAACCGAACCGGGTGATTACAGTTTTGAGGACATCCGGCGCGATGGTAAAACCGTGTGGGACGGCGTGAATAACAACCTGGCGCTGAAATATCTCCGACAGATAAAAAAGGGAGACAGCCTGATGATTTATCATACCGGCGCGGAAAAGGCGATAGTGGGCTTGGCCGGCGCCGCATCCGACGCCTACTGTGATCCACATGGCGCACAGAGTAAACAGGCCGTGGTGGATATCCAAGCCGGGAAAACCTTGCGGCATGCGGTAACGCTGGCGGCGGTGAAGGCGAATCCGCGGCTGGCGGAATGGGAGTTGCCGCGGTTGGGGCGGCTTTCGGTTATGCCGGTGCCGGAAGAGTACTGGAAGATCGTTTTAGCAATGGCGGAATCAGAACCAGGTGTGTAACGGGATTCCACCGGTCAACGGAGTGACAATGCATCGCGCTGCCAATGAAAGATCATGGGTGCTGTCAACAGCGATGGTGATCACGCCCATTGTGCTGGTGATTGTGGCGCTTTGGCTTTGGCCGCTGATGCGAAACGTGTACAGTATGCCGGATTCTGCGGTGGGCACCTACGAAAAAGCACTTCATGCCGTGGTGCCTCCGGGATCGGGGCGGATCACGCGCACGGCGGTTATTGAGCGTGTTATCGCCTGTGAACTCGGCGAATTAAGCGACTTTTCCGCCCGGCGACAGCATCACGACGCGGCGCAATGGCGGGCAGTGCTTGAACATAATGCGCAATTGGGCCGGTGGGCGGCGGCGGTGATGGCCTTCCCGCAAAACCAAAGAGTGGCCATGTTCAACTGGGGCTTGCGAAACAAGCGCTTGCCGGTGGTCAATCAAGCCTTTTCCGATTGTTCGGAAAATCGCATTGCGGCCTTACACGCATTGGCGAAAATGCCCGGCCGATTTGCCGACGCCATCATGGAACGATTGCTGCATGATCGAGTGTTTGTCGTGCGGTTCTCGGTTTTGGCGGAACTGCTTAATCGGAAACCCACGGCACCGGAAATGGATGTTCTTCGACATTGGGCCGCGGGCAATATCCCTGCCCGGTTGGAGAAAAACCGGCGATGGAAGATGTTTCTATTCGGCCGACTGGCCGTTAATGCCAAGCCGGTCCTGTATCGAATGGATGTGCAAAGTGATTTAACTTATACCCGGCGATGCGCGGCACTGTTGCTGGCGCGTTGGACGGCAACACGCCTTCCAACAACGTCGGCGGAGAAGAAAAATGCCGGGTTGCGAAAAGCAATAAGTGCAACATCCCAACCGGCGGCGGCTGGAGCGGGCAATTCGGAGGCGGAAGCGGCGGAATTGCAAAAACGCCGGCGCGATTTATCGCAGGCGATAGCCCATTGGACAAATCCGAACGCAACGGGAAAAGCTGTAAAAGCCGCGTTGACAGCGGAATATAAAACCCTGGTGGCGGTGGAATCAACCATGCCGTGGCAGAGGCAGTTGTTCCGCATCATGGCATTTAACGCCGCGATGTCGCGCTGGATTTATCTGATCAGTCAACTTCCACCGACGCAAAGCCGGGCCATGTTCAACTGGGCGCGATTTCGCACGCAGGATGTTGAACTCATGCGACTGGCGATGTCACAAAAGCGGGCACGGCGACTAAGCGCGGTGCGCATTGCGCCAAAGTTGCACGGCGTGGAACGGGTATGGCTGGTGCGGCACCTGCTGATGGACAACAGCGTAACGGTTGAACTTTCCATGTTGCGGGAATTATGGGCCATGCCGCCTTCGCCCGGATTGAAGAAATTGTTAATTCACTGGACCAACTTTGACCCGTTGCCGACGGGCCGTCAACCGCTCCGCATTGCATTTGGCGGCACAACGTATGTGCTGGATCGGACGGTATCGGCCGGGCGATTCCGGCAGGCCCGGCAAATTGGTTCCATGCTTGTGCGGCGGTGGGACAAATAAACTCAGATGACATGGACTTTGCGGCCGCGCACAGTAAACCGCACGGCGGCGGTGAATATCAGCACCATGGTTACCAATACCAGTACCGCCGTCCATGCTTGATGCCGCCATGACAGTTCAGCGGATTGCGAATATTGCCATATTTTTAAGGTCAGCGATGGATAGGGCTGACTGGGGTTATAAACGGCCTGATCATTGCCCAGAGCGGTAAACAGCAACGGTGCCGTTTCACCGGCGACCCGGGCGATCGCAAGCATGATGCCGGTGGTAATGCCGGCTTTTGCGGCCGGCAGGATCACCATCCAAAGCGTTTGCGCTT
>JAJYZY010000100.1 GCA_021799715.1 Planctomycetota bacterium
GTCACCCTGGACAAAATCCCCCGCCGACGCCGTAATACCACGGGCCAACAGTGATTTGTTGTTTTTTAACGCCTTGATCGCCCCATCATCAGCGGTCAGCGTGCCGAGGGTTTTGGCGGTCAGACCAATCCATCGGCTGCGGGCGGATAACCTGCGCGATCCGGGCAATATCAGCGTACCGATGGTTTCCCCGGCCAGTAGCCGCGAGACAATCCCGGGTGTTTTTCCATTGGCAATAATTACCGGTTCTCCGGCGGTGCGCACGGTTCCGGCGGCCACGAGTTTACCACCCATTCCACCGCTGCCGCGCGCGGATTTTTCCGGCCTTACCATGGCCGCGACGGATTCGTCCATGCCGGTGACGGTGGATTGCACCCGCCCCTGATCATCAAGCAATCCATCCACCACGGAGAGGAGAATCAGCACATTGGCCCGCAGGAGATTGGTGATGTGCGCCGCAATAAGATCGTTATCTCCAAAGCGGATTTCTTCCACCGCCACCGCATCGTTCTCATTGATAATCGGCACGCAATTGGAACGTTGGAGCGCTTGAATGCAATTCCGCAAATTCAGGTAGCGCAGGCGGTGTTCAAAATCCTGGCGGGTCACAAGAATCTGCCCGGCATGCAGGCCATGTGGTTTCAGCGCCTGGGCAAACTGATTCATCAATAAACTCTGCCCGACCGCCGCCGCCGCCTGCAGCGTCGGCAAATCCCTGGGGCGTGCGGTTAATCCCATTTCCGTCATGCCCGCGCCGATAGCGCCGCTGGATACCAGCGTGATGTTGATATGCTGTTGCTTCCGCAGGCGCGCCAAATCCTCCACCAGAGTCGCGATCACGGTATGGTCCAGCGCCCCACTTTTGCCGGTTAGCGCATTGGTGCCAATTTTCACCACAATGCTCTCAACGCCCGAAACTATTTCCGCCCGATTCATGCCGAATCACCCTTTCGCCATACGGCCAAAACGCTATTTGAGCATATTGCGGGCAAACCGGCAATGCGGCCGGCGCGTCGGCTTGCACGAGGCAACATGGAAGGGCACCTGGTGAACTTGCTCATTCGTTCCGCCGCCGTGCCCGGGTGCCGAATCCGACGGCTCATGTCATGACTATTGCGCGCCCGACGGGCAGTGGGATAAAAACATGGGTATAAAAGGTGTCGATAGTCTTTGAATATTGGTTATAATTGCTGAGCATTGAAGACAGGTGTTGAAGCATGGCAGATACGAAAAGAGATTATTACGAAGTGCTTGGCGTAAGCAAATCCGCCGGTGCCGATCAAATAAAATCAGCTTATCGCAAGTTGGCCCGTAAATTTCACCCGGACGTGAATAAGAACGACAAGGCCGCGGAATCCAAATTCAAAGAAGTTCAGGAAGCCTATGACATATTGAGCGATGGCAAAAAACGCCAGGCTTATGATCAGTTTGGGCATGCGGGAGTCAGCAGTGCTGCCGCCGCGGAAGCAGCGGCAGCCGCGGCGGCGGGTTCCCCGCGCGACGGTTCCGGCTTCCGCTACTCCCGGCGCACGCCTGGCGGAGCAACCGTGGATTTTGGCGATGTGGATATCGATGATCTTTTTGCGTCCTTCGGGTCGCGCCGCCGCAAAAGCCGGCGCGGGGCCGCGGCCTCGCCATTTGCCGCCGAAGCCACGGATGCGCCGGAAGCCGCCGGCACGGATATTGTGCATCATGTGACGTTGAGCTTTGAACACGCCGCCCGTGGAACCACACTGGATTTACGCTTTGATGCGGCGAATCGGGCCTTTTCGGAGACCATCAGCGTCAAAATTCCCGCCGGTGTCGATGAAGGCTCAAAAGTGCGCGTGCGCGGCAAGGGGCAGCCATCCATGATGGGCACCAGCCGCGGCGACCTGGTGATTATTACACATGTTGCCGCCCATGCGTACTTCACACGTTCGGGCCATGATGTCATTTTGGAATTACCCCTAAGCGCATCGGAAGCCGCCAACGGAACGACCGTGCGTGTTCCCACGCTGGATGGCCCCGTGGAATTGCGTGTGCCGGCCGGGATCAACTCCGGGAAAAAACTGCGAATTAAAGAACGCGGCATCCCGCGGCGGGATGGAACCAAAGGCGACCAGTTATGCCGAATCCTAGTGGTATTACCCGAATCACTGACCGAGTCGGAAAAAACCGCATTGGCGGAAATGGATAAATCGCATCATTTTGACGCGCGCGGTACGGTACCGTGGCACTTTTCAACCACAACCTGAAGCCTGACAATAACGACATCGGCGTGGGACGAAGTTGCGCCGGAAAAAAAATAGCACGTGTTAGCGGGCGGCAAATATGGCGGCGTTGGTGAGGAACGGAAATGAGTTTGAAAGCCAATCAGGTGCGCTGGTGGTGCGGCATAACAGTTTTAATACCCTGGGCGTTGGCGGAGGTGGCGACACAGGGTGCCGCGGCACAAAGCCGACCGATTTCTCCGGCAATGAAATCCGCGCGCGCGGTATCCAGCCTGGTTCAATCACTTATCCTCGCGATTTTTCTGCTGCTGCTATTTATTTTCATGGTAAGCCTGCTGGTTGCGGTGCGGAGAATCATGCTGGCGCGGCGCAATAGAGGCCATGAAAAAACCGCGCATATCGATGCGTGGAAAATTGCCGGCCAGCGTCTGGAAATGGATGCGGACGCAAAACCTCCGCAAGATTCAGATGATCCACCATCCTGAACGCTGATATTTCATCGGCCATCCATTTAAGCCGGTTGGGCTATTTCGCGGCGGGAGGCGGTGATCCGGCCAGGACAGGGGCCGCGGTTTTTGCCTGTTTGCTGGATTCCATGGCCGCCTGAACTTCCAGAATATGCAATTCCATATCTTTTTCCAGGCTGGTCCATGTCTTAACTTTTCCGGTATTTATGTCAGCGGTGGTTTTATCGAGGGCCGCCGCAAGAAGATTTAGTTGCCGGGCGCGATGCCGAACCGCCGTGGCCGCCATTCCCGGCTGATCCAGATGCAGAAGCTTGGCTCCATCAACCCTCCATCCACCCAATGATTGGCGAACAAAAATGGTCTGCCCATTGCCGGTTGCGGTATGTGGGAATGTTACCTGCGCGGCGGTGCCATGAATCGTCACCACGGCCTTGGGCAGAAGAGTCAAGAGTCGATTCATACTGTCGTCTATTGAACCAAAGGCGTTAGCCATTGTGGCTGGTGGAGTCCCCAGTTTTGAAATCGCGGTTTTGGTAAATGTTTCACTTGCCGATGAAATATTTGCGAAAGCCGCCACGGCCGCCCGCCCGGCATTTCCGTTCACCACCAGACAGCGGCGTATGGATTTTCCATTTCCTGATTTGATCGCCAGTGCCAGCGTTTTAATAACTGCTGTTGGACTGGCATAACGCGCATCGACCGGGCGCGTTGCGGTGGTCGGCGCGGGAGCGTTTGCGGCATTGCCGCCGGCAACGCCATCCGCCATCGTCAATGGCGCACATGTCAGCAAGACCGCCGCCAGACCAGAATACATTATTTTCAGGTGTTTCATCACAATCGTATCCTCCAATGGACCGCGGTTCAGACATTTGCCAAGCGCCAGTTCGGCAACTACCACATACCCCCTTCATTTCAACGCTTGGCACGGGACGTGATTGCAAAGATTCCACCGGCATTAACTGGACAATGCAATGCTTGTGCCCAAACTGCGTATACAATTCAAATATTTCAACGTATATACGAATTTTTATAACCATTTACAATGGGGTAACAGTCGGCACAAAGCGTGCACAACACAAGCTGCTCCCGCATCAGGGTAGGCATGAACCACCAAAACTCAAAGCGGCCGCACAGTTGGCGAACGGATAAGCAATTTTATTGCGATTTATTTCGAGATTCCGTAGTCCCGTCATCGGCGACTATTCCTGTTTGTAGTTTATCACACTGTGGAGATCATATTTTTCAAATTTTTTGCGGCCATTGAGAAAACTCAATTCAATGAGTACCGCAATTCCAACGATGTTTCCGCCAAGATTCTCAACCAGCCGGCAGCAGGCATCCATGGTGCCGCCGGTGGCCAACAAGTCATCAACCAGCAGGCATTTCTGACCTGGCAAGACGGCATCGGAATGAATTTCCAGCGTATCTTGGCCATATTCCAAGTCATAGGTGATGGCGGATTTTTTGGCGGGGAGCTTTTTGGGTTTTCGGATGGGAACAAAGCCGCAGGAAAGTGCCTGCGCCAGAGCGGTACCAAAAATAAATCCGCGTGATTCCGCCCCGATCACCAGTTGCACCGCTTTGCCGCGAAATGGATTGGCCAACAACTCCACCGATAAAGCCAATCCCGCTGGATCACGCAGCAGCGGTGTAATGTCCTTAAAGATAATGCCTGGCTTGGGAAAATCCGGCACATCACGTATGAGCTTATGCAGGTTCAACATCAAATGTCACTCCGAAAAATACGGACTTTGCCGTGACCGGTATGATACGCTATCCCGCCGCTTTTTAAACCTGTTGCATCATTGACTTGCTGGAACGGATGCGGCTGCATTGGCGGCGGAACCGGACGGTGCCGCATAACCGCGGATCAGGAATCTTCCATGCCGCAACACGATTTCCACGGCACCAAGCGTACGGGTCTGGAAAAACCGCACGCCGGTCGATGCTAAACTAATCCGGTCTGATCTGCACGCCGCGCGGGTCTCTCCCGTGGCGGCAACCCACTGCGGACGCTCTTTCATCAGCCAATGCTCCAACGGTGGATGTATGGTACCGGCCCCCAACAACACCACGCCGTCCACGGGCCGCGGAATATGGAGTTGCCCAAGCACGGACCCCACCGCCTCGGTGCGCCCAATGAACATTACATTCTGCGTGTCGTGACGCAACAGTACAATCAGACCGCGACATTTTCTCTCAATATGTTGCGGACCTTTTGGCCAGAGAACGGTGATGACTGTATGGTGCCCAAGGCTCATGAGTTGCCCATTTCCCGCGGGATGCAGAGTTAATCCCGCACTGGCGGCGGCCGTTAAATATCCTGACGACGCGGGGGCGGAACTGTGAAAGTCCTGGCGATCACACCACCCGGTAAAACCGCCGTGGAGTCGGGCAATGTTGGGCAAGGCCGCGGCATGCGCGGAATCAATCTGCGTGATGATACAACCATCGATGTGCCAAAGGCCCAATCTGCGCAATGCGGTGTCCACGCCTTGCGCCAATCGGGATGGGGAACCCAGTGAACCGGCATCCAACAGCACCGTGCGGCGGGCATGGATGACCACGCTGTTACCGCTGCCGGCATTGAACAGCCACACGTGTACACCATTTCCAGATACGCCCGCACCATACCAGAGGCACATTGCGATGCCCCAGCATGCCCACGCTCCGGCGATCAGGTACCTTGGCAAGTGCAGGTTGCGGCGAAACATCCAGAAAAGGAGTATCGCGAAGAACAAAAGAATCATGACAATCGGAGGTGATCGCACCATGATTTCACTGCCGGGCAATGTGGACAGACGCGTAACCGTCCAAGCCAACGCATGGGCCACCGGGCCGGTCAACATGGCCACTGCGAGCCCCAAAGATGCAGAACCAAAGCCGGCGGCCATTTCGATAAGTCCGGCAATCAGTGCGACGGCCACCAGCGGCAGCAGAATCAAGCCGTTGATGACCGCAAGCGGATTGAACTGATTGTAGTGATATGCCACCAGCGGCAATGCAACAAAAGATCCGACCATATTCGCGGTGGTAATAGCGGCAATCCATGCCATAACCCCGACTTTGAAAGCCGCCCAACGGCTCCCAACAGCGCGGGCGATGTCACCCTGCCGCGACAGCCATGAATGAAAAAGAGCCAGATGCACGCGATGGGCCAGAAGTATCAGGCCCAATGTCACCACGAAGCTCAGTTGAAACGGCGGCTGGAATATTTCCGCGGGCCGCCAGAGCGTCACAATCAGCGCGGTGGAGGCCAGGATATTCAACGCGCGCACCGGCCGGCCCAGCATCCAGGAGATCAACACCATGCCGGTTCCGATGGCGGCTCGGACAACGGGCGGCCCGCAGGGTGTCATAAGCATATAAATGAATACGAGAATAAGTGTTACCAGCGCCCGATAGCGCGGTCGGCGGATAAAAAACTTTAACACCAGCCAGATTGCCGCCGCAATTATCACCACGTGCATCCCGGATAACGCCAGCAGATGCGCCGCGCCGGCGCGGGAGAAGGCCCTGGCCAGAGGCCGAATGGTCGGATCGCGATACCCCAGCAGCAACGCAATCAAGGCGTAGCCATAGGCGCGTTGATGCCGCGGATGATCGGCCAGCAGTCGTTGCCGCAGATGCGCCCGCCAGGCATCGAGCCAGCCGCCAAGGGGAAATAGTGTTTGCCGGCCGGAAAGCACATGTATCTGCTCCACCTGCGATGCCGAGAGTTCAGAAAATACGCGAAACGCCGCGAGGTATTGTCGATAGTTAAAACCGCCGGGATTATCCGCCCCCGACGGTCGAGACAGCCAACCGGTTAAAACCGCGTATCGGTTGTTCCGCAACGCCGGCAGATACCCCGGCACGCGCACCATCACATTGCCGGTGGTCTGAATCCAGCGGCCATGGATGCGCGCGGCCGTAACGCGGGCGAAAAAAGTCGTCGATGGCCCGACCGCCGAAAATAAAATACCGCGCGGCGGCATTGGGTGAAATACGGGTTCGGAAGTAATCAGCATCCGGGCGGTAATAAATCTGCGACCCTGTAGGGGGGCGGCCTTGGAAATATTATTCCCCGATAGCGCTCGCTGATTTATTTGCCAGCGCGTCACGCCGGCAACGATCAGCGTAAGCGCCAGCAACAGCAAGGCGATGAGTCGAGCACGTTTGAAAACCGGGCGATTCAGTACCGGCGGCGTTCCAATCATCGCCGTCGGCGGACTATTGCCAGCATTCCCCACGGTATGTCGGGGCTCCGTCGCTCCCGTTGCGACATGCGGCCACAGCAACAGCAGGACGGCAAAAAAAAATAATCCCGCACCGGCCCACCATACATCGGTAATTGGCAGGTTGGTATAATGCCCCAGGACAATACCACTGATAAACAGCACCGCCACAATCACTATCGGGTCGGTACGCAACCATTTCCCCGGATGTGGATGGTCTGTTGCAATGGGTTCGAATTCATCCCTGCCGGTGCCGGTCACATGCAATCCTTCTGAAATTATGCCGGCGCTATGTTGCCGGAAACCAGTGGATTGTCAATGCCCGGTTCGACTGTTCATCGCCAGGCGATGGAATTTCAGTGGGCGGTTAATCAAGCCCGGCCATATTGTGCCGGCAGGCTCACGGCGGCCTTCCTGTTTAACTCGGTGGCCGCGTGAATCGGGAAATATGGATCGCGCAGCGCCTGCCGGGCCATAAACACGATATCTGCCTGCTGGCTGGAAATAATGTCGGCGGCCTGCCGGGCCTCGGTGATCAATCCGACGGCAGCAGTGGCAATGCCGACCTGGCGCCGAATCGCATGGGCAAACGCTACTTGAAAACCGGGGCCGACGGGAATTTGCGCCTTCGGCACGACTCCACCACTGGAACAATCAATGAGGTCTACTTCCCCAGCTTTTAATTTTCCGGCCAGCGCGATGGAGTCTTCCAGAGTCCAGCCGCCCTGCGCCCAATCCACACAACTCAATCGGACCGCCAACGGCAAGTTCCGCGGCCAAACCTGTTGAACGGCCTCAAGCGTTTGCATGAGCATGCGAATGCGATTGTCGAAACTTCCGCCGTAGGAATCGGTCCGCTTATTGGTTAACGGCGATAAAAATTCATTTATCAGATAACCATGGGCGGCATGAATTTCCAATAATTCATAACCAGCATGAACGGCCCGAAGGGCAGCGGCCGCAAATGCGGTCTGGATGGCTTTTATTTCCGCAAGCGATAATTCATGCGGTAGCGGCGATTGGTCATCAAATGGAATTGGCGATGGCGCGACAACGGTCCAGCCGCCCTGATCCGCCAAAAGCGGGCGGCCCGGAACCGGAACCGAAAACAGCCGCGCGGTGGAAGCTTTACGACCCGCGTGAGCCAACTGAATGCCGGGCGTGCCGCCGTGGGCTTTAATAAAATGTGTGATTCGGGCAAGAGGTTCAATGTGTCGATCATGCCAGAGTCCGGCATCATGTGGACTGATCCGGCCTTCGGGTGTTACCGCAGTGGCTTCGGCCATAATTAAACCCCATCCTCCCACGGCCCGTGAGCCCAAATGCACCAGATGCCAGTCCGTCGCGGTTCCATCTTCGGATGAATACATGCACATGGGAGACACAGCCAGTCGATTACGAATGGTAATATCCCGCAATTTCAGTGAATCAAAAATATCCGTCATACAATGAAGCTCCAAAAAATATATTCCACGCCCGCCGCTGCCGCGTTGAACATCGCCTGCGTTCGCGGACATGCGGTCTTCCAAGGAGTATAGATTGTGATCTATCAATTTATCAAGTGATCGATTCTGGCGGCGGGGTGATTTTGTGCGCATAAAAAAGACCCGGGCGAATCTTTCGATCCGCCCGGGTCATAAATCTGGCACTCACCTACTCTCGCGCGTAAGCACTACCATCGGCCGTCAGAGCTTTACGGTGCTGTTCGGAATGGGAAGCAGTGTTACCCCTGACGTAAAGGCACCAGAAAACCGGAAGAGCTGGTTTCCCAACTCATCCAGATAATTTCAGAGAACAATAAGAATTTTCATATTCAATTGTCAAACCCGCCCTTTG